>CALMOO010000131.1 GCA_937871705.1 uncultured Hymenobacter sp. | reverse complement strand
CGCCACAGCTTGGTATCAACCACCGATACGGAGTTGTCGTTGGCGTTGGCCACGAATACGTAGCGGCCGTTGCGGCTCTGAATCAACTCGTTGGGGTGGCTTTCGGTGGCTACTTTGTGCGTGAGCTGGCCGGTGCGGGTGTCGTAGGCCACGAGCTGCTTGCCGCCCCACAGCGTGATGTAGAGCGTATTGCCGCCCGGCGCAAGCAGGCAGCCGTAGGCCTCGTGCCCCAGGTCGAGCCGGCTGAGCGTGCGCTTGGATTTTAAGTCAATCACGTACAGTGCGTTGTCTTCCTTCGTTACGGTGTAGAGGCGCTGCCGGGTGGCGTCGAGCGCTAGGCCCACGGGGCTGATTTTGACGGGCCAGGGCTTGCCCAGACGCAGCGTATCGGCGCGCCCCAGCTTGCGGTTGGCGACGGGATAGACGAGAATGATGTTGTCGTTGCCGCCCGACACGTACAGCTTATCGGCGGTGGGGCTGAAGGCCAGGCCATACCACGATTTTTTGATAACCTGCTCATCGAGTACCTTTTCCGTTGCCGGGTCGATGAGCTGCACGGTCTGCGTGCTCTGCCCGTTGTTGGTGACAGCCAGCAGCTTGCCAGAGGCCGCCAGCTGCATGTTCAGCGGCAGGTCGCCGAGGGGTAGGGATGTGCCGGCTGGCGTCAGCGACCAGCCGTTGGGCAGCAGCACCTTCGCCGCCTGGGGATTGTCGATGGGCAGTTGGGCCGCGGCGGGGCGGGCCGCAAGCAGGCCCAAGCAGACTAGTAGAGATAAGACAGCTTTCATGTAAACATCATTTTAAACCAAATAACCACTTAGTTAACAGAGGCCTATGCGCGCATAGTCATTCGCACTATCCAAGCAGGTTCTGCCCGCAAAGGTCTCGCTACGCAGCTGGTTTTTATATTATCTTATGATTGTATTTACTTCCTAGCCTGGCTGCTTACTCAAACTTTGCCCAAGCCTTTCCGCTACGAGCTGCTGACCCTCGATTTTTTGTAGCCTATGTGAGCGCCGAAGTGGCTTATTTACACTACGTGCACGACCGTCACCAACGCTACGCGGCCCTTGCTACACGGCTGGCAATCCAAATCAATTAGCTCAACCGTTTGTTAAGGGCTGATGATTTTTTTACGCCTCCTGCGGACTATTGCTTTCCTCTGGCTGCTGGCGGCGGGCCCGGCGTGGGCCCAGGTGCCGGCCCTACCCCCTCCCACACAGGATATCCGCGACTTAGTAGGCCTGCTGATACCGGGCTTGCGCCCGCACCCGGCTACTGACTCTGCCAGCGAGCGCCCGCCCAAAAAGCGCGAACTGGTGGTGCTGCCGGCCGTGGCCTACACCCTCGAAGCCCGGCTGCTAGCATCCGTCACGGCCAGCGTGGCTTTTCAGCGCGCCGAAGCCAACCTCTCGACGGTATCTACCACGCTCACTTACACCCAGAACCAGCAAATTATTCTGGCTGTGAATGGCCCGCTCTGGACTTCGCATAACCATAGCCTTTGGCTGGCCGACTACCGCCTGCTACACTACCCCCAGCGCACCTACGGCCTGGGCAGCAACTCGCACGCCAGCGATGATATCGCCATGGATTACAACTTCTTGCGTATTCACCAGAGCTACTACCATCGCCTGGGGCTCACTGGCCACCTCTACGCGGGGGTAGGCTACTTTCTGGATAGCCGCTGGGATATTAAAAGCGTCGACAACAACGGGCAGCGCGTCACGGATATTTCGGGCTACCGGGTGGGCATTCAGGGCCGCTCGACCTCGGCGGGGCTGGTGGCATCGGTTCTGCGCGATACTCGCGCCAACGCCCTGCGCCCTGCCCCCGGCGAGTCATACCTGTCGCTGTCGCTGCGCACCAATCTACGGGCGCTAGGCTCCAATGAAAACTACCGCCTGGCCCAGGTCGATACCCGCCGCTACCTGCGGGCCGGCCCCGCTGGCAATGTGCTGGCTTTCTGGCTCTACGGTGATTTTGTAATGGGTCAATCAGCCCCCTACCTCGACCTGCCCGCCACCGGCTGGGACACCTACAGCGTTACCGGCCGGGGCTACATTCAGGGGCGTTTCCGGGGCACGAGCCTGGTGTATGGCGAGGCCGAATACCGCTTCAGCCTGACGCGCTCGCGGGTGCTAGGGGGAGTAGTGTTCGTTAATGGCCAGTCGGCGCGCCATCCCGTCACGGGCTACGGCCAGGTAGCGCCAGCCGGGGGCACCGGCATCCGACTGTGCCTCAACAAGCAGGTTGGCACCTACTTAGCCGTCGATTATGCCTGGGGCACTGAGGGCTCGCAAGGGGTATTTTTCAATTTGGGCGAGGTGTTTTAGAGAATTATGTTTGTCCTTGCGAACGTAGCAACGCGGAGCGCGGCAAGCTTTTCTTGTCATTCGCGTCAGCTTAATTACTACCCCAGCGCGAAGGAAAGCTTGCCGCGCTCCATCACTGCTTAATGCGCAGAATGTTGTGCTCGCAAGAACAAACGCGCTTCCCTACCCCCCTTGCACCAGCCGGGCCACGTAGTACGCCGCGCCTGCGGCGGCCGCGCCGGTAGCCGCCATTTTGAGTGCGCCCGCCACCGGCGCCTGGCCCGTAAGGCGGCTTTTAAAATACCCAAACACCAACAAACACACCAGCGTGATAACGCCCGACCACAGCAGGCCCTGGTGCGGCGTAGCCGTGAAGAAGTAGGCGCTCAGGGGAATAAGCC
>CALMOO010000130.1:437-5485 GCA_937871705.1 uncultured Hymenobacter sp. | reverse complement strand
CCAAAATCCGTGAACAACGCGCCCTTTACAAACGAATCAACCGGAAAGCGGTACTCTACCGAGCCTTCAAGCAGCAGCTCGCCGGGCTGCTCCGTGATGTAGTCGCGCTCGCCGCTGGCAAACCGGGTGGCGTAGGCGCCGGTGCCCAATCGGCGCGGCTGCCAGGCCCGCACGCTGTTTGAGCCACCCGCAAAAAAGTACTTGTCGTAGGGGATGAGGTAGCGGTTGACGGCGGGCAGCTTGTCGCGGCCGGTGGTGTCGGCGGTGGTGGTTAGGGCGTGCGCTACCCCCCCGTTGAGGCGCCAGGCCAGGTAAGTCTGGGGCGAAAGCTTGTAGTAGCGCCGGTAATCAACCGAGATTTTAGCAAAGTCATACACTTGCTCGCCCGACTTCTCAAACCAGTCTTTGTGGCGGTACAAGTCGCGGGTAAGGCCCCCAACTTCCAGAAACACACGCAAGTACCGCGCACTGTGCGTCTGGTTGATATCATTCGTATTGTAAATCGACGTGAAGCTGAAGCTCGGCTCATAAATAGGCCTGAACGACTGATAGAGGGGACTGCCGCGCCGCCGGTACGCCTCCAGGCTGTCGCGATAAGCGACCTCCACGCGGGGCGTGCTGACCAGCGCAATATCGACGGGCGTAAAAATATATTGATGAACCGCCGAGGTTTGCCAGAGATAGTCAAACGTGAACTCGGCGTTGGTGCGGGTGTAGTAGGGCGTCGAAGAGTACGTGTCGGACAGCGAGAAGCGGGTGCGCGGCTGGTAGTTGCGCAGGAAATTTCCCAAACCGAATGGCGCTACAAACCTAGGCACCAGCAGCGCCGCCGTCAGGCCGTACTGCACCACGTATTGGGGGGGCGTATTATCACTTTCCCCCAGCCGCGCGTACTGCCCTTCGAAGCCGACGCGGCCGCTCAGCTCCAGCACCTCGGCCCCGTGAAAGGGGTTGCGCCACTTCAGGCGCAGGTTGATAAAGGGGCCAGGCCGGTCGGCCACGTAGGTGCCGCCAAATTCGGTGGTTTCGGAAAATCTCGGGCTGGGCGAGGCCGACACCAGGGCATCGAGGTAGTAGTCGGTGGCCGGGGCGTGAGTAGCCAGGGTATCGAGCTGGTTACCTACCGGCGCGCCCAGCTTAGTGTAAGCCACGTTGTTAAACCGAAACATGTCGAGGCTCGACAGCTGGCGAGTCGTGCGCTGGGTGCGATTGAGGTTGTAGAGCTGGCCGGGGCGAATGGTTATCTGCCGGGCCAGGATGCGGGGGTTAATAGCCATGATGCCGCGGCTGGCAAACGCCACGGAGTCGAGCCGCACGGTGTCGCGGGGGGTAAGGCGGGCCCTGCCCCGGCGCCGGGCCGTGAGCGAATCGTTGACGGCCGCCGACGTGACGCCCGCCGGCATGTTGGCCGTCGAGATGCGTCCAATGGTGCCGGTCGAGTCAGCCGGCACCGTGCGGCTGGCTCGCGAGCGGCGGCGCTGGGCACGGGTAGTGTCGCCGGTGAGGCCGCGCAGCACGCGAGATTGGTTGGCGTCGGCTATCATCGTTACCTGGCGCAGGCGGTAGCGGCGGTGCCCGCCGGGTGGGCTGGCCACGAGCAGGCGCAGGCGCACCTGCGCTTTCTCGAAGCTGGTGTCGGCCTCCAGCGTAATAAACTGCGACCGAAAATCGTAGTAGCCGGCGTTCTTGAGCACACCTTCGAGGCGCTGCCGCTCCTGGCCGATAAGGTCTTCGTTATAAGCATCGCCGGGGTGCAGCAGGCTACCCTTTTGGTTGGCGGCCACCACCTGCGCTACCCCCGAGTCGGGAATGCTGCGCGTAAAACGGCTCAGCGTGAAACCGGCGCCTTCCTGCACTTGGTACGTTACCGTGACGCGCCGGTGCACGCGCTGGCCAGCCGAGTCGCGCAGCGGCACGGCGTGCACCGGCCGGTGCCGCAAGCCCATCAGGCGCAGCGCGCCATCGACCAGACTGCGCTTCGAGCGGGCCGAGTCGGTGTACGTCACGTGCGCCCGGAAGTAGCCTTGCGAGCGCAGGTAGGTGGCCAGCTGGTCAACGGTGCGCCGGCTCAGGTCGGGGTCGTAGATAACGGGCGGCTCGCCCAGGCGCATAATGGCGTTGCCTTTTTCCAGGGCGGTTTGCTTGCGCGCCAGGCGGCGGTCGCGGCGGGCGCTCAGCTTGCCAATCTTACCGGAGTCGGTGCCGGCGGCCTGTAGCTCGCCCGTGTACTTTGTTCTGATGCCTTCGAGCTTACGCCGAATGCGCGCCGAGTCGTAGAACGAGTGGCCGAACTGGTACACCGCCAGCCGCGGAATGGGCAGGTCGTGGTTGGGCTTTTGCTGCACCAGCGTCAGCAAGCGCTCCTGCTGGGCCTGGGTTAGGTTGTTGCTTTCTACTTCTACCTCCGTGAGCAGCCGCTGATTAGGGTTCAACAAGCGCAGGGGCGAGCACCCCACCGCCAGCCCGAGCGCCAGTGCCAGCAGGCCGAGCCCGTAGGCTAGCGTAAGTTTGCGTACTTTCTCCAATGGTTTCTAAAGCCCTCGCCAAATACGTCCGGGCGCTGCATCAGCGCAAATATCGGCAGCGCCACGCCGCCTTCCTGGTCGAAGGAGCTAAAAGCGTGCTAGAACTGCTCGGCTCGGGCCTGGTTATCGAGCACTTGCTCGCTACCCCCGCCTTTGCCGACCAGCTGGCGGCCGCCGGCCCCCTGCCGCCCGGCCTGCCCCTCAGCCTGGCTTCGGAAGATGAGCTGACCCAGCTCGGTACGCTCCAGACCAACGCCGCGGCTATCGCGGTAGTACGGCGGCCCGCCGAAATTTCCCTCCCCCCCTCGATGCCCACGACTCGCCTTGTGCTGGCCCTCGACAACGTGGCCGACCCCGGCAACCTAGGCACACTCTGGCGGCTGGCCGATTGGTACGGCCTGCCCGGCCTCGTCTTGTCTGAGAATTGCGCTGACCCCTTCAACCCCAAAGCCGTGGCCGCCAGCATGGGCGCCTTTGGCCGGGTGCCCGTGTGGCCGGGCCGCGACCTAGCCGCCTGGCTGGCCTCGCTGCCCAAAGACGTAGAAGCTTTCGGCGCCGACCTCGAAGGCGACAACGTGCATAAGCTGCATTTGCAGCCAACGGGCGTGCTCGTGATGGGCAGCGAGTCGCACGGCCTCAGCCCCGACGTGGCGGCGCAGCTCACGCGCCGGCTGCACATTCCGCACGGCCCAGGGGGTAGGGCCGAAAGCCTGAACGTGGCCGTATCGGCCGCGATTTTACTGGATAATTTCTTTCGAAACGTATAAGTAGCGCGAAGCGGAAGCTTCGCGCTACTTGCTTAGTTGCCCAGAATCCGCAGGCCGAAGCTCAGGGTTTGGGCCTGGGGGCCCTGGCCGCTGCGGAACAGGTCGTTGAGATTGTACTTGGCAAAGAAAGTCAGCGACCGGAAGCCTATCACGCCTTGCAGGCCATACTGCCAGTCGGTGAGGTTGTACGAGCCGTGGTCTTTGTCTTTGTAGGTGGTGCCTTCTTCGTAATACTTCAGCTTGGTCCAGCTGGCGAGGCGGTAGCCCACAAAGCCGCCCGCGCCGAAGTGGAAACGGCTGCTGCCGTGCGTGTTGAGCTGCAGCATCAGCGGCACGGTGAGGGTAGAAGTAGCCAGCTTGGTTTTCTGGTACTGGCGGCCGTTGGTTTCGGGCACCACGTCGGTGCGGCCGTTCTGGTTCACCCACTTGTAGTTGCCGTCGAGCATGTAGTTGTTGAAGGCAAACTCCGGCCCACCGACTATATACAGCGGACTGCGCTTGCCGCCCAGGCGCTGCTTATAGTTGAGGCCAAGATTGACGTAGCGCGAGCCCTCAGGGCGCAGGTTGATGGCTTCGGGCTGGCCGGTGGGGCTGAGGTAAGTGGCCTTGTTTACCAGCGCGTTCAAGCCAACGTCAAAGATGAAATCGGTAGAAGACGACTTGCGCTCGTGGCGGTCGGCGCGCATCGAGTCGCGGCGAGCTTGGCGGGTTTCGCTGCTACCAGTAGAATAAACTTTTTTGCCATTCTCATCTATTCTCATGTGCAAGCCAAAAGCCTTGTCCAGCGCCACATCCACGCGGTTGGTGCTCGCGCCCGGCTGCGCTTTGTTCTTGTGCGTCGTGATGCGAATTTCCTCCGGCAGGTTCTGGCCAGGCGCATCTTGGTTGGGGAAAAACTGCGTGGTCACGCGGTCGGTAGTTGCCGTTTTGGCGGCGTCATCGGCGCGCTTGATGTAGCCGCCAAGCCGCGCCACCAGCGAGTCGAGGTGGTACTGCGGCAGCTGGCGCAGCTGCTGGGCATCGCGCACCACCAGCGTCATGATGGCCCGGTTGGGCAGGCGCACCACGATGGTATCGGTAGGCGGAGGGGGTAGGGCGCGGGCCTGAGTGGTGGCAACAGTAGCAGCCAGCAGGGCCACGGAAAGCGCAGAGAAAAGAGTGGGTTTCATGGGAGTAAGGCGTTGAAAAAGGACGTAGAAAGGAAGAGTACTCCGTAGGGTGGCGGGGTACTTGTATGAAAGAGAAAACCTTGAGATGAGAAGTAACCTCCGGGGTTACAATTGAATGGTTTTGGAAACCAAGCGGCCGCCCAGGCGAGCTTGCAGGGTCACAGCTTCGGGCAGGCCCGTAGCTTCGGCCAGGTTCACGCCCTCGCCGTGCACGAGGTGGTCGGCCTGGCGGAGCAGGCCACCCAGCCGCAGGCGCGGCCGGCGAGGGGGGGTAGGGGCCACGTCGGCCACGGCCACCACGGCCGGGGCTACCGGGCTGGCAGGGCGGCTAGCTTCAGGGCCGCGCCGCACGTCCACTTCAATAATTTCTGGCGTGGCATCAGCCTTATTTGGGTTGGCGGCCAGCGCCAGGGTAGGAGACGCTACTTTGTCGCGGGTGGCGGGCGCTACCGTCGTAGCGGGCGCTACTTGCGGCAAATTTGGGTGTTGGTCAGTCGGGGTTTTCCGCCCCCCGTTGCTGGCCAGCTGGGCTGCCGCCGCGTCCGGCTGCTGGCCCAAGGTCTGATGGCTACCAGCTACTTGGAGCG
>CALMOO010000130.1:0-427 GCA_937871705.1 uncultured Hymenobacter sp. | reverse complement strand
ACCCTGGGGACGCAGTCGGGCATGTACCGCGTCACGGGCAAGCTCACCGACGAGCAGGCCGACGCGCTCGTGGGCCGGTTCTGCCGCTCGGACGGCGGTTGTCTGCGCACGATCCTCTGGCGGCGCGACGCGGCCGGGTAGTAGTGGCTATCGGGGTGCTAGATGTAGAAGTGGCGGGCGCGGTTGCCTGGCCGGAAGAATATTTCTTATTTTTCTCAAAATCCGTCGCAGATGCCACGGCAGCAGGCTGGTCTTTGGCTGGGGCTGTCTGCGCAATGGATTGTTCCTCAGCGTTAGTAGTATTCAACTCAGTCTTGCGAATAGTAGCTTGAGGCGTGTGGTCAGCACCTTGCCCCGACTGGTGGGTGGGGGTAGTCGCCGCGATGTTGCTGCCAGTCTGGCTTAGGTAGCCGCGGCGCCATAGGCC
>CALMOO010000129.1:2167-7450 GCA_937871705.1 uncultured Hymenobacter sp. | reverse complement strand
GCCCGAAGCCGCTGCCCTCACCCTCGTGCCTACCCCCATCGGCAACCTCGAAGACATCACGTTGCGGGCCATCCGAACGCTGGGCGAAGTAGACCTGGTGCTCTGCGAAGACACCCGCACCAGCGGCCGCCTGCTGCAGCATTTGGAGCTGAAAAAGCCCCTGCAAGCCTACCACCTCCACAACGAGCACCAGGTAGTGCCGCGCTTGCTTGAGCGCTTGGCCAAGGGCGAGCGCATGGCCCTCATCTCCGATGCGGGCACGCCGGGCATCTCCGACCCGGGCTTTCTGCTGGTGCGCGAGTGTCTAGCTAACGGTTTGATTGTGGAGTGCTTGCCCGGCGCCACGGCCTTCGTACCGGCCTTGTTAAAATCGGGCTTTGGGGCCGAGCGGTTTTCGTTCGAAGGATTTTTGCCCGTAAAAAAAGGCCGCCAAACCCGCTTGCGCGAACTTGCGGGCGAGACGCGAACGTTGATTTTTTACGAGTCGCCGCATCGCATCGTGAAGACACTCACGCAGCTGGCCGAAGTATTTGGCCCCGACCGGCCGGCCTCCGTCAGCCGCGAGCTGACCAAGCTTTTTGAAGAAACCCTCACCGCCACCCTAGGCGAGCTGGCCGCCACCTTGGCGGCGCGGCCCGCCATCAAGGGCGAAATTGTACTAGTAGTAGAAGGTGCCAAACACGAACGAACCGAACGCAGAGATAAATACGATGATGCCAACGACCCAGCCGACGACGATACCGACGCCGACGAGTAGCAGCCTGGGGGCGAGGCCTGGTTTCTGGCAGCAGCCCCTGGTGCTGGCGGTGCTCGGTGGCCTGCTGCTGTCGGGCGGCTGGGCGCCCTACCCCTCCGCGGTGGCGTCGCTGCTGCTGTTTGGGGCCTGGCTGCCCTACCTGGTACTCGAGCGGCAGCTTACGCAGCAAGGCGCCCGCACGCGGCGCGTTTTTGCGAGCACCTACCTCATGCTGCTGGTTTGGAACGCGCTCACTACCTGGTGGGTAAGCTATTCCTCGCTGCCGGCCGGCATTGCCGCCGTGGTGCTGAATGCGCTGCTGATGTGCCTGCCGCTCATGGCCTTTCGCCAAACCAAGAAGCGCCTGGGCGACCGCATCGGTTACCTCTCGCTGCCCATCTACTGGATAGCCTTCGAGCAGTTGCACTTGCACTGGGACCTCACTTGGCCCTGGCTCACGCTCGGCAATGGCTTCGCGGCCGCGCCGCAGTGGGTGCAGTGGTACGAGTACACCGGTTTTCTGGGTGGCTCGGTGTGGGTGTGGGCCGTGAATCTGCTGGCTTTCTGGGCCTGGTTCGGGCAAGGGGGGGTAGGGACCCGTACTAGCCACGAGTCCCGCCGCTGGCGCTGGGCACTACCGTTGGTGGCGGTTGTGCTGCCAATAGGTATTTCCCTCATCATCGGGCATAACTACCAAGAGAAAGGCCCGACAACTGAAGTCGTCGTTGTGCAGCCCAACTTCGACCCCTACGTGGAGAAATTTGAGGGCGGCGCTAAATTCGTTCCTCCCAACGAGCAACTCACCCGTTATCTCACTCTTTCGGAGCAGCACCTCACGCCCGCCACGCGGCTCATCATCTGGCCCGAAACTGCCCTGGAGGAGGCCATCTGGGAAAACACCATTGAAAGCGATTTCAGAATCCATCGCATCCGTGAGTGGCTGGGGCGCCACCCGGGCGTGGCCCTGCTCACGGGCGTTACCACCATCAACTCCTACCCGAGCAAAGAAGCGGCCAGCGCCACGGCCCGCCATCGCGATGACCTGGGCTATTACGACTTCAACAATGCGGCCAGCTACTTCGCCAGCGCCAGCGCGCCGCTGGCCATCTACCACAAATCGCGGCTTGTGCCGGGGGTAGAAAAGATTCCGCCCATTCTCAGCAGTGTACTCAGCAACATTGATTTGGGTGGTTTCGTGGGCTCTTACGGCAGCCAGGCCGAGCGCACCGTGTTTGCCGCGCCGGCCAATGCGCCTGCCTTGCGCCCGGCACCGCTTATCTGCTACGAATCTATCTACGGCGACTTCGTGAGCGAGTACGCCCACAACGGCGCTACGCTGCTGGCCCTGAGCACCAACGACGCCTGGTGGCACGACTCGCCCGGCTACCGGCAGCTGCTGACCTACGGTGGCCTGCGCTGCATCGAAACCCGCCGCGACCTGGCCCGCGCGGCCAACACCGGCTTCACCGGCTTCATCAACCAAAAAGGCGAAGTCTACCAGCGCGAGCCCGCCTGGATTTCGACTGCCAGCCGCGGCACCGTGCACCTCAATACGGAGCTGACCTTTTATGCCCGCCACGGCGAGCTGATTGGGCGCGCCGTGCAGGCGCTGGCCGTGTTGTTGCTAGCTGCCGCGGTGCTTAAGCGCAAGCAGCGGTAGGGTGCGGGGCTTGCCCCCGCCTAACCGTCAGCGCAGTAAAAAAACGTAATCATTCATCGTTCAACGACGGGCGCAGACAAGCCCCTCACCCTATTTATGACCCCCGACCTGCTCCAACTATCCTACGCCGTTGCGGCACTTTGCCGCGAGGTGGGCGGCTTTATTCGCCAGGAAGTAACCAACTTCGACGCCAACAAGATTGAGGTCAAGGGCCTGCACGACATGGTTTCCTACGTCGATAAAGAGTCGGAAAAGCGGCTGGTGGCCGCCCTCAAGGAGATACTACCCACGGCCGGCTTCGTGACCGAGGAAGGCACCGTGGCCAACGACGACGCCACCGTAGAGTACCGCTGGATAATCGACCCGCTCGATGGCACCACCAACTTCATTCACGGCCTGCCGTGCTTCGCCGTGAGCGTGGCCCTAGCGCGCGGCAACGAGCCGGTGCTGGGCGTGGTGTACGAAGTGAGCCGCGACGAATGCTTCCGCGGGGCGCAGGGCCACGGCGCCTTCCTCAACGATAAGCCCATCCACGTGAGCTCGGCCGCCGCCATGAACGACTCGCTCATTGCCACGGGCTTACCGTTTTATAAGTTCGAGCACATCGACGCTTACCTGCGCATTCTCACCGAGTACATGCAGAACTCGCGCGGCATCCGGCGCTGGGGCTCGGCCGCTACCGACCTGGCCTACGTGGCCTGCGGCCGCTTCGATAGCTACTTCGAATTCAACATCAACTCCTACGACGTGGCCGCCGGCATCCTGCTCGTGCGCGAAGCCGGGGGTAGGGTCACGCAGTGGCTCCAGGACGGCGACCCGGTGTTCAACCGCGAAACGCTGGCCACTAACGGCCTGCTTCACGACGAGATGCAAGCCGTGCTGAAGCAGCATTGGCGAGAGGAGTACAAGTCGTAGCTTGGCACCAAAACAGTAATACCTGTCTCTGCCCTTAATGGCTCGCTACCTCTTACTATTGATTTGCTTGGTGGCTTGTCATGCTCAGCCAGAAAGACAGGTAAAAACGGCTACAACTGGTGCAATAGGACTAAGCTGGGGCATTGGTATTGCCGACAAATTATATGCCCGGCAGGTGCTTAGTGCAGCGGGTCGTGACGAGTTGCATCGGCTCATGCGGGCTAATGAGCTGAACGTGTATTACAACCTGCCTGCCGATGAAACCAGTTACCCACACCAGGCTATAGACCCGGCAACGGTACTGACTTTCTGCGCGCAAGCGTTTCAGAGTGAGCTGTATTACCGAGCCGGCCTAGATGACGTCAGCCGAACGAGCCGCCCGGCCCAGCAAAGCAAGCTAAAGGCGGCGCTAAACCATGGGCAACCCGACACGGCGGCGCTGCGTCAGCTATTGTCGCCGGGCCAACTGCTGGAAACCAAAATTCGGGCTGAAGACTCGGTAAGTAGAGGTGGCTGGACTATTTACCCGCCTTTGGGAGCTAATCCGGCGCATCCGCCTTATGTGGCTGCGACGCGGAGCGTTTTTGGTAAGACGCGGACCCGCACGGCTCAAGACCTGTTGCAGCTAGGCCTGCTGACTGCGGCGCAGCATCGGCTGCTCGCGGCCGAACTAGCGGCTGGTCAGCTCACAACTGAAGAGCAGGTGTGCCAACGCGCTGCTACTTTGGCGCTGGACGTGGCAGTTTACCCGGTTCGCAGAGTAGCTTTTGAGAAGCTCTTGACCAAGCTGCACCAGACGGGGTTAGTGTCAGCGGCCAAGCAGCAACGGGCCTTGGCCGATACGCAGCTTACCAAGACGTTTGCTCTGTTTGATGTGCTGCCCTACTGCGCTCATGCCCAGATTCTGAATCTGCATAAGCTGCCCCAAGACCCTCAGCACTTGTATCCGCAGCTACTCACAGCCGTGACTTATAGCTGGCCAGCCTTTCAGCCTACGCAGGTACAGGCCCACCTGACAGAGCACGATACGGGCGCCGGCGCGGTGCTTGAGCAGCAGGTAGAGCTGGCTTTTATGGCCAGCGGCCGGCACTACGCCACAAAGTTCACGCAAGGCTACCGGCGCAAGGATGGGCAGCAGACGAGCCCCGCTGCTGGTGCAGAGATAGGTGAGAATTTTCAGGCCGGCATCAACCAATGGCTACGCGACCAGGGTTTACCCGAGCGGTTGTACTTAGCCACTACTCCCGACGCGCAGTCGGTCTACGGCCGCGACCGAGTAGGCTTGGCAATGATGACGCCAGCCCAGCGCGATGCCTGGGGCTCAAGTATGTATTTCCTGAGCTTGGAAGCGCAGGCCAGCGAGTTTACTTCGAGCTATGTCGAGGAGGCCTTGGCTTTATACCAGCGCATTGGTTTGTTTAAAGGCCTCACGGAAAGCGAGCTGGTAGCTGGCCGCCATCAGGCCCTGAGTGGCGAAGCCACCAGCTACATCGAGCTGCTACGCTGCTTTCCGCACCTGCTGGCCGATACGGGCGGCGAAGATGCCGAAGAGCCCCAGGCCTATGCCAAAGCGTTGGCCCAGGTAGCGGCCATTACGCGCGGTGCTTTTCGTCCGACTCATGTGCATGACAGCTTCATGGGTGAGCAGAGCCGTAAGCAGCAATCAGCCCTTACATTTAGTTGCGGGGGTAGGCAGTACCAAGCTACGTTCACCTCCGACCTTGGCTGGATGGACGATGACTTCGTGGACTTGGTAAGGCGGGCAGTGCGTGAAAATACTGCTGGCGGTCAGCTCTATTACATCGGTGGTGACGAAGCCAGTAGCTTCCTGTTCTTGACAGCCGCGCAGGCCAGTGTGCTTCGCAAGGCGCAGCCTACCCTCTTCCAGGCAGACGACGAGGATAAAGCTAAAAAATAGCTGCTTTAGGCGCTAAACTTTCTGCTCGCCCCCACAGTTCTACCCCTATCATGG
>CALMOO010000129.1:0-2157 GCA_937871705.1 uncultured Hymenobacter sp. | reverse complement strand
CAACTGCTCATTGTCATCGCGCTATTTGCCGCAGCGCTCTTCTACCTGGGCCGGCGCGTGTGGCAGCTATTTGCCGCCAAAGGCCAGGCCGGCTGCGCCAAAGGCTGCGGCGGCGCCTGCGGCGCGGCTATTGATGTTGATGCCTTGCAGCGCACAATTGAGGCCCGCACGGCAGGCCGGTAAGGGCGGCGCTAAAAACTAGCCGGTGAGTAACCTACATTCGCCTTGGCTGCGTATAGCCGGAGTGGCCTGTTGTGGCCCCTACCCCCCTTCGAAACCCCGAAACCCCTACCGCCATGCAGGACAAAGAAGAAATGACCTCAATGACCACTGTTGAGAAGAAGCTCAACAGTGAAGGCTACACCCACGACTTTACCGTGCGCGACGGCCAGCTGCACACGATGGACGATGATAGCGCCCGCACCTACAGCCCCGAGGAAATTACCATCGTCGACTACTTCCGCTTTGAAGGCGAAAGCAACCCCGACGATATGGCCATTCTCTACGCCATCGAAGCCAACGATGGCATCAAAGGGACCATCTCCTCGGCCTACGGCACCTACGCCAACGAGGACGTTGACCAGTTCATTCTGAAAGTAGAGTCATTGGGCAAAAACTTAATGCGCGGTAAGAAATAACTGTTTTTACCAACGCTTCGAAGCCTCCTTGCTGCCACTGCAAGGAGGCTTTTTTGTGCGGTAGCCTTTACGGGTTTACTTGAATAAGTGGTTGAGGTATAATGGAATTCACGCAACTTTTAGCCAGCAGCCTGCGTGCTGAAGCCCTACCCCCTTCCGTAATCTCGACGCTATGCTACCCCATTATCCGCTTCAAACCGCGGCCGACCTCGACCCGTTGCTGGCCGCCATTGGCAAGGCCCGCGTGGTGCTGCTCGGCGAAGCATCGCATGGCACGCACGAATATTATACCTGGCGCGCCGCGCTCTCGAAGCGTCTTATCGACGAGCACGGCTTCCACTTTATAGCCGTGGAAGGCGACTGGCCCGCCAGCTTCGCGGTGAATGCGGCCATCAAGCACGACCAGCCGCTGCCCGGCAATTCGGCCGCGGCGCTGCTGGGCGCCTTCAACCGCTGGCCCACCTGGATGTGGAGCAACTGGGAAATTGCCAGCTTGGTTGAGTGGCTGCACCAGCGCAACCAAGGCCGCCCGGCCACCGAAAAAGCCGGCTTCTACGGCCTCGACGTGTACAGCCTCTGGGAGTCGCTTCAGGAGGTACTGCGCTATGTCGAAAAGCAGGGTGCCGGGGCCGTAGCGGCAGCCCACAAGGCTTTCCAGTGCTTCGAGCCCTACACCGACGACCCCCAGGAATATGCTCGTGCCGTGGCCTTCGTGTCGGAAGACTGTGCGGGCGAGGTGACGCGCCTGCTGGCCGCATTGCGCCAGCAAGTAGGCCAGCAAGTGCCGGCTGATGGCCTACCCACCCGCGAAATCGATTTTGCGGCCGAGCAAAACGGCTTGGTCGCCGTCAATGCCGAGCGCTACTACCGGGCTATGATGGAAGGCGGTGCCGCCTCCTGGAACGTGCGCGACCGCCACATGATGGAAACCCTGAGCCGCCTGCTCGACCTGCACGGCCCGGGCAGCAAAGCCATTGTGTGGGAGCACAACACCCACATCGGCGATGCCCGCTACACCAGCATGCGCCGCGAAGGCGAAGTGAACGTGGGCCAGCTAGCCCGTGAACAGCTGGGCCGCGAGCAGGTGTTTGCCGTGGGCTTGGGCTCGTACCAGGGCAGCGTCATTGCGGGCCGCCGCTGGGAGGACCCGCACCGCGTCATGGCCATGCCTGCTGCCCCGCGCGGCACCTGGGAGCACCGCCTGCACCAAGACCTAAATGGCGAGAACGGCCTGCTGCTCTCCAGCGAGCTGCGCGGCCAGCCCGACCTCGACCAGCCCATCGGGCACCGTGCCATTGGGGTAGTGTACCGGCCCGAGTTTGAGCAGTTTGGCAACTACGTGCCTTCCATCATCCCCGACCGCTACGACGCCTTTCTCTACCTCGACCAAACCCAGGCCCTTCACCCCCTACCCACCAAACCCGCCGAGCATACCCCACCCGACTTGTACCCGTGGGGCCTCTAAGACCGCAGATTTAACAGATTAAACGGATTTCGCAGATACGCCCCTGCGGGGCTG
>CALMOO010000128.1 GCA_937871705.1 uncultured Hymenobacter sp. | reverse complement strand
TGAGCGTGGTATCGCTGACGGGTGGCGCCTACTTTGCGGCCTTAGATGTGCCCATGCAGCGGCTAAGCCGCGTGCCCGTCGACTTGCAGCAAGTGCCCGGTACCGACTCGGTACGCCTGCTGGTGGCGCCGCTGGCCAGCCGCTTGCTGGGGCGCCTCTCTGCCGATGGCCAGCAGTTGCGCGGCACCTGGTACCAGCCGGGGCGGCAAGTGCCGGTGGTGCTGCAGCGCTCGGCCATGCTCAAGACCGTTGCGGTAGAAGCCCACTTGTCGCGCCCCTACCGCGAAGAGAGCGTGGTGTTTAGCAACCTCAGCGCCCGGCTGCAGCTGGCTGGTACGCTCACGCTGCCCGCGGGGGTAGGGCCCTTTCCGGCCGTGGTGCTGGCTTCCGACCTGGGCGCGCAGGACCGCGATGGGCTGGCTGCAGTTGGCGCCGAGCGTGCGGCGGTCCGCGCGCCTTATCGCGTGTTGGGAGCGCTCGCCGATTACCTCACTCGCCATGGTATTGCCGTGCTGCGCTTCGATGACCGGGGCGTGGGCGAATCGCAGGGCAGCACCGCGCTCACTATCACCGCGCAGCGAGTAACCGACGTGCAGGCGGCCCTGGACTTTCTGCGTGCGCAGCCCGATGTTGATGCGCAGCACGTGGGCATTATCGGGCACGGCGAAGGCGCCAATGTAGCCCTGCTGGCCGCAACACAGTCCTTACCCCCCGCCTTCGTGGTGAGTCTGGCTGGCTATGGCCAGCCAGGCTCCGAAATTATGCAGGCGCAGCAGGAAGCTGCCTTGCGCGCTCGCCGGCTGGCCCCGGCGCAGCTGGAGTTCAGGTTGCGGCGTCAGCGCGCCATGGTAGACATGATTCGCTACTCTACCAACCTGGGCCGAACCGAGATTATGGTATCTAATATGCTGAGCCAGAGCGACCCTACCCTGTCTCCGGCGGTGGTGCAGGCGCGCACGGCCACGCTGCTCTCGCCCTGGCACCGCGCCTTCCTAGCTTTCGACCCTTTAGAAAACCTGGCTTCTGTGCAGCTGCCGGTGCTGCTGCTCAGTGGGCTAGCCGATGAGCAGGCGCCGCCCGCGCTGCACCAAGCCGCGCTCGAAAAAGAGCTGCGCGCCGGGGGCAACCGCCTCGTGGTGAGCCAGCGCTTAGTGGGCGTCAACCACTTGCTGCAGCCGCCGCCTACCCAGTGGGCTATGCTCGACGGGGAGCCGCGCCCCGTGGTGGCGCCGGCCCTGCTGGAGGCGTTGCACCTGTGGCTGGCCGCCCAAGTAAAGAAGTAAGCCAAACGCCTGAGCTGTACTGATAAAGGTATTATGGAGCGGCAGTGCGTTCTTAGCCTCCGCAAAGGGGGCGGATGCCGGACAGATTACTTGTCAGGGGGTTGATTGGTAGTACATTACGAAGTAATGAAAGCAGCTTTTAACTTCGATTTGCTGATAGCCGTGCCCATTGCCATGCTGATGGTGCTGGCACTGCGGCGTTTTTTCGACTTGTCCATGCGCCTGCCGCGCTGGAACCGTGTGCTGTCGTGGCTGTGGGCGCCGGCGGTAGCGGTATTCGCGCTTGCGGCTGCTTTGAGCTACCGCAGCAAGCTGCTCGACGATGCCTACCTACTCTTCGTTTTTGGGGTGATAGTGGCCACGCTGCTGCGGCTCTACGGCTACCGCCCTGCCCAAACGGTGCTGCTGGGCTTGGCACCTACGCTGCTAAACCGCCTTCTGACTCTCAGCCTCGACCTGGGCAATTACCGGCTGCTGGAGCCCTACGCCAGCTACTATAGCTCGTGGAAAAAGTTTGCTGTCTTCTGGCTGATTGGCTTGGTCTTCGTGGCCCGCACGCAGAAGCGTACTCTGGCAAAGGAGGAGCTGCTGCGCGAAGAAGAAGAAAAAGCGCGGCAGCGCATTGCCGCCCAAAATGCTGAGCTAGAGCGCCTCGTGGCCGAGCGTACCGCCGCGCTCACCCAGCAGGCCGAGGAGCTGCGCGAAGCCTTGACGGAGCTGAAAACCACGCAGGCCCAGCTCATTCAGGCCGAGAAGATGGCGAGCCTGGGCGAACTCACGGCCGGCATTGCCCACGAGATTCAAAACCCGCTCAACTTCGTCAACAACTTCGCCGAGGTTTCGGCCGAGCTGCTCGACGAGCTAGCCGAGGAGCAAGCCCGCCCTACCCCCGACCCAGCGCTTGAAACTGAGCTACTCGACAACCTTTCGCAAAACTTGCAAAAGATAACGCAGCACGGGCAGCGGGCGGCCAGCATTGTGCGCGGCATGTTGGAGCACTCGCGCGCCAGCACCGGCGAGCGCCAGCCCACGG
>CALMOO010000127.1 GCA_937871705.1 uncultured Hymenobacter sp. | reverse complement strand
GGTATTGGGTGCGAAGCCTGCGCCGCCACCGGCGGGCCCTACCCCCCCACCGGCTTCTGAGTCGAAGTTGCTGCTAGGCAAGGCGTTGGGCGAGTACGAAGTGGCGTCGCCAAAGCTGTCGCCGCCATCAAACCCATCGAGGTCGGCAAACTTGGTGAAGCGGCCGATAAACTTGAGCTGCACCGTTTCGAGCGAGCCGTTGCGGTGCTTGGCAATAATGACCTCGCCCATGCCTTGGGTTGGGTTGCCCATTTCGTCTTCGGTAATCTTATAATACTCAGGGCGATACAGGAAGATAACCATGTCGGCATCCTGCTCGATAGAGCCCGATTCGCGCAGGTCACTGAGCTGGGGCTTCTTGTCGCCGCCGCGGGTCTCAACCGAGCGCGAGAGCTGCGAGAGGGCAATAACCGGGATGTTGAGTTCCTTGGCGATACCCTTGAGCGCCCGCGAGATGCTAGCAATTTCCTGCTCGCGGTTGCCGCCCGGCCGGCCAGCTTCGCCGCCGCTCATCAGCTGCAGGTAGTCGATGATGATGAGCTGGATATCGTGCTGCGACTTGAGGCGGCGGCATTTGGCCCGCAGCTCTCTAATACTGAGCGCGGGCGTGTCGTCGATAAAAATCGGGGCCGACGACAAGGCAGAAATCTTGTGGTTGAGCTGCGCCCACTCGTAGTCGGCGAGGTTGCCCTTCTTTATTTTCTCCGAATCCAGCTCCGCCTCGGCCGAAATCAGACGATTAACAAGCTGCAACGACGACATTTCGAGCGAGAAAATAGCGACCGGCTTCTTGAAATCGACCGCCGCATTGCGCATGGCCGACACTACGAAAGCGGTTTTGCCCATGCCGGGCCGCGCGGCAATAATCACTAAGTCAGAGGGTTGCCAGCCGCTCGTGACGCGGTCGAGGGCCGAGAAACCGGTGGGAACGCCGGTGAGGCCGTCCTTCTGGTGCTTCTTTTCTTCGAGCTCCTTAATGGCTTTCACCATCAAGTCCTGCATCGAATCGACGCCCTTGCGCATGTTGTCTTCCGACACCTGGAAAATGTTTTTCTCGGTGGCGTCGAGCAGTTCAAATACGTCGGTGGTTTCCTCGTAGGCGTCGCGCAGGATGTCAGTAGCCGTGCGAATTAATTCGCGCTTGATGGCCGCTTCGAGAATGACACGGGCGTGCGCCTCGATGTTGGCGGCCGAGTTGATGTGCATTGTGAGGCCGGCCACGTAGGCTACCCCGCCGGCAGCTTCGAGCTCGCCCATCTCACGTAGCTCCTGCACCACGGTGAGCTGGTCGATGGGCTCTGACTTATCAAACAAGTTGCTGATAGCCTTGTAAATACGCTGGTGCCCATCCTTGTAAAAGCTCTGCGACTTGAGGATGTCCACGACCGTGGTCAGGGCATCTTTCTCCAACATGAGGGCGCCGAGCACGGCGGCTTCCATTTCGAGGCGCTGAGGCGGCAGCTTGCCGGTCGGCGACAGCGGAACGGGCAGCCGCGCGCCGCGCGTGCCTTGAAAAGCGGCAGCGGCGCGGGCAGCAGATTGCTTAAGGCGGTCGTCCATGCGGTCGTTCATCAGGGGTAGGGACAGGGAGCAGATATACAGAGCGGCGGCCGGCTTTGACTTTAAACTAAGCCGGACGGGACGGGGGATACCCGAACTAACAAAGCTAACCAAGAAGCCCACGAAAATAAAGGGTGGGTTTTCCGTTTCTTTTTAGTATGCAGCTCCGAGTGGCCGGTTCCGGGAGCGCCGCCTTGCCGTACTTTCGCCCCCCAAAACAGCCTACTTGCGCCTTGGAAAAGATTCACCTGATTGCCGTGGGCGGCAGCATTATGCACAATTTAGCGCTGGCATTGCATCGGCGCGGCGTGCAGGTCACGGGCTCCGACGACGAAATTTTTGAGCCCGCCCGCTCCCGCCTGGCCGCGGCGGGCCTGCTACCTCCCACTGAGGGCTGGAACGCGGCCAGCATCACGCCCGACCTCGACGCCGTGATTGTGGGCATGCACGCCCGGCCCGACAACCCGGAGCTGCTGCGCGCCCAGGAGTTGGGCTTGAAAGTATATTCCTTCCCCGAATACATCTACGAGGCCAGCAAGGAAAAGCAGCGCGTCGTCATTGGCGGCTCGCACGGCAAACCCAGCATTACGGCGCTGATTCTGCACGTGTTACGGTTTCACAACCGGGTGTTTGACTACGCCGTGGGGGCGCAGCTGGCGGGCTTCGACCTGATGGTGCAACTGACCGACGAAGCGCCGATTATCATCATTGAGGGCGATGAATACCTATC
>CALMOO010000126.1 GCA_937871705.1 uncultured Hymenobacter sp. | reverse complement strand
CTGCTGCATAAACCGCAGCCGCTCAAACACCCGCGCCGATGCCTCGTTGCCGGCCTTCACCTGGCCTAGTACGGCGCCGCCCGCCAGCGAGGGGCGCTCGTGGCGCAGCCGCTGCAAGGCCCGGCGCAGCAGCAGCGTGCCTAGCCCTTTTCCACGCCAGAGGGGGGGTAGGGAATAGTCAATAGTGCCTGGCTGGCCGGGGCCGTCGAATTCTATTCGCACCTGACCTACGGGCTCACCTTCGGCGGTGCTCATTATATATAAGTAGCTATCAGCATCTTGCAAGCGCCGGGCAAACCAGCCGACGTGGGTTTTCCAGGCAATGGGCTCGGGGTGAATGGCGTTCTGGCGCACGGCTGGGTCGTTAGCCCAGCCAAAGTACAGCGCTGCATCGGCCGCCGTTGCAGGGCGCAGGGTATAGCGTTGCCCAGCCGCTACCTCCGAAAAAACAGCCCGCAGCCGCTCCCCGGCCTGCCCATCGAACAGGGCACGCTGGCGCGGCAGCTGCTGGGCAGCCAGCCCTGCGAGTTCGCTCTCGGCCAGCCCTAGGCCGTTGGCCAGGGGTAGGGCCAGGCCTTCGCCCACCAAAAAATTAAACAGCGCCCGCTGGTTGTCGGCCGTGGGGTGCAGTAGTACCACGCCGCCCGCCGCGCAGCACTCATACGCCACGCCGCTGGGCGGGCACACAAATACCTGGCAGGTGCGCAGCAGCGCGGCTAGCTCGGTGGCTGGCAGGTTGTGGTGCAGCGTTACGGTATTGCCCGCTGCTTGCACAAGCTGTTGCAAAGCAAGTTGATAGGGGTAGGCGATGCCCGTCACAACTTCGAGCTGGTAGCTCGGAAACTGCTGCCGCAGGCGCGGTAGTAACGCCGCCGTTTGGTTTGTAGGGTCAGCACCACCCATGTTCAGAAACAGCCGCGCGGGGCCAGTTGCTGGCAGATTGTCGGCCCGTTTTTGCCAAAAAGCAGGACGCAGCAGCGCGTATGCTGGCCCCAGGCAGAGGCGCGCTAGCGGCACCTGCGCATAGGCCGCTGGCCCTACTCCCCCTGCTTGGTTGAGCACGGCATCGGCCCAGATAGGCGGCGTAATGAGGTCGTCGAGGCAAACCAAGGCAATTCCTTGCGCCGAGACTACGCGCTGGTAAGCAGGTACAAACTGGTAGCCATCGAGCACCAGCCCATCAGTAGGCTGCAGCTGAGCAGCCAGCCACTGAGCTTCGGGTAACCCAGGCTGTACCGCAGCGGGCACTACCTGCACCAGGAGGCCCGCGGCGCTTAGCTGCTCGTGCAACGCGGGGCTGGGGTCGCGAAGCACGAAGATGCCCTCAAAAACGGGTTGCAAGGCCTGAGCCAGTGCCTGGCACCGCACCACGTGGCCCAGGCCGGTAGCCGGGTTGCCATCGGCTCGAAATACCACGCGGCTCACCGCCGGAAGAGTAGAAATAAGTGACACTGCCGCGAAAGTAACAGCAGCCCCTGCTTGTGCGGCCCAAGCCGGCCGACTCAGCTACTCGCTACCGCTGCTCGTTGGCGGCATTGATAGCTGTCAGCCACGGGTAGCGAGCCAGAAGCGCCGGCAGCCCGGCCGGGGCATCCAGGGAAAAATCAGCCCCCAATTCGCTGAATAACAAGCTAAGGAAGGCATAATCGCTCGGGTAGTCTATGGTAAGGCGTAGGCCCGCCACGGCGGCCGGCACGGCCAGCGCCAACGTTTCGAGTCGAAACAGCTCGGGGTGGCGACGCAAATAGGGCGTGACGTGCTCGCGCTCGTCGGGCAGGGTTGCCTCAAGGTGCGCGCGGCGCAGCGCTGCCGCGCTAAGAACTTCAATATTAGTGCCTAGCGGCAAGCCGCTGGTGTGCGTGTAGTCGGCGCCAGCGGCGAGATGATGCGCCACCGCCGCATCCAGAAAAGCCGGGTCGATGGCCGGGTTGTCGGCCGTGAGGCGCACCACTACCTCGGCTGGCGCCTGCGCCAGCGCCCTCGCAAAGCGGCCGAGCACGTCCTGCTCATCGCCCCGAAACACGCCCACCTCCAGCC
>CALMOO010000125.1:4119-4870 GCA_937871705.1 uncultured Hymenobacter sp. | reverse complement strand
ACTACCAGCGCCGGGGCTACCCTGCAAATAGCTGGCAACTGGGCCGTGGATGGCACCGCTACCCTCGCCGACCCGGTGGCTTTCGTGGGCACCGGCGACCAAACCCTGAGCGGACTGGGCAGCGCCACCTTCACCACGCTCAGCGTGAATAAACCCGCTGGTACCCTGACGCTGCAACGCGCCGTGAGCGTAACTGGTGGCCTCACGCTCGCCAGCGGCCTGCTGAACACCGGCCCCTACGACCTCACTACCACGGGGGCTACCCTCAGCGAAACAGCCACCAGCTACGTGACCGGCACCGTGGTGTCGGCCGCCAGCCTTACCACCCGCGGCACCCGCTACACCTTCGGCGGGCTCGGCCTGGCCCTCACGTCAGCTCCGTCGCCAAGTACCGGGGCGCTGCCGGGCGTCACGACCGTGCGCCGCACCACGGGTAGCGTGCTCACCGGGTCGGGCTTGCAATCCAGTATTAAGCGCAGCTACGCCATCGAGGCGGCCGCTACTGCTGATGTGGATGTAACCCTGGAGTTCGGCTATCGTGACGGCGAGCTGGCCACTCCTTCCCTGGAAAGCAGCCTGAGCCTGGTGCGCAGCAGCAACGGTAGCGCCGGCCCTTGGTTGCCGGTACCCATCAGCAGCCGCGACGTTAGCCTGAATACGGTAACGGCCACGGGGGTAACGCACTTTTCCATCTGGACGCTAGGCGAGAGCACCGCGCCCCTGCCCGTAGAGCTGACGGCCTTCACTGCCA
>CALMOO010000125.1:0-4109 GCA_937871705.1 uncultured Hymenobacter sp. | reverse complement strand
CCCCCGACCAGGCCGCCGTGCGCCTGGCCTGGGCCACTGCCTCAGAGAAAAACAGCGCTCGCTTTGAGGTCGAGCGCAGCTCGGATGGGGTTCGCTTCAGCAAAGTAGCGGAGGTGGCAGCCGCTGGCAGTAGCGGCACTTCCTACGCCTACGCCCTGCTCGATGCCGGCCTGCCAGCCAGGGTCCCTACCCTCTACTATCGCCTGCGGCAGGTAGACCTGGATAACTCCTTCAACTACTCGCCCGTGCGCATTGTAGCCCTGAAAACGGCCACCGGCCTGGCCTTGTTCCCGAATCCCGCCACCGATGGTGCTACCCTCACCGGGGCCGAGCCGGGCGCGCAGGTGCAGGTGTACGATGCGCTGGGCCGCATGGTGGCCACCGCCACGGCCGATACGGCCGGCACCGCCACCTTGGTGCTACCGCAGTGGCTAGCCAAGGGCGTGTACGTAGTGCGCACGGGCGCAGCAGTGCTGCGCCTGAGTGTGGAGTAGGTAATCAGCCTGATTACTAGCTCGGTAGCTTACTACAAAGCCCTCGGCCACTGGTCGGGGGCTTTTTTGTAGCTGCCAGCTTTCGTCCGTGTGCTCTTGAAATAGCTTTCATTCCGAACTCGAAATAGACTCGACTTAGGCGCTACGCTGGGTGCCCAACTGGCTGCTTGCTCAGCCTAAACTTACTTCTTGTAGAGTAGCAAGGGTATTTTCAGCCCAGCCGTAATCCTAAGCTCTTTGCTGAACGCTCAGCTTTTCGCCACGGGTCTGGTATAAACTGCCACGTTTCTATGCTCGACTATAATATACTGATAGCCAATAAGTAGTACATTACGGCACTACTAAGCGTATCTCCAACTTTAACTTTATGAGCACCTGCGCAGTAGCCGCCGAGATGCTGGACCTGGCGTTAGGCCTCCCGGCTACCCTGGACATCACGGCCGCCGTGGTGGCGCAGAAGTCTACCGACCACCTGCTGCTACAGGAGTGTGCACTGGAGATGTGCTCGATTTCGATTCTGTACCAGGGGCGTCTTTAGCGGCAACCCGACAAACCACGCCCTCATGCTAAAATCGCTGGTTAAGGGATTCACGCCCGCCTATTTTGCCCTGGTGATGGCTACCGGCATCATCTCGCTGGCCGCGCATTGGCTAAAGCTGCCGGTGGTGCCGACGCTGTTCTTCAACCTCAATAAGGTCGTGTACCCGTTGCTGCTGGGGCTGCTGGGGCTGCGCTTCGGGTGGTTTTTTCGCCTTTGCTGGGCCGAGCTGACGGCCCACGCAACGGGCGCTAACTATTTGGGGCTCATTGCTGCTACCTGCCTCATCGGCAATCAGTTTCTGGTGCTGGGCCACAGCAGCGGGGTAGCGCACAGCTTGTGGCTGTTTGCCGTAGGCTGCTGGGTAGTGCTACTCTACACCTTCGTGCTGGCCGTGACCATCCGCGAGCCCAAGCCGGGGCTGGAAAAGGGCCTTAATGGCGGCTGGCTGCTGCTGGTGGTATCTACCGAGGCAGTTTCCATTTTGGGCACGGGCCTGGTGCCAACGCTGGCCCTACCCCCGCAAGTCAGCCTGTTCATCAGCCTGTGCGCGTTTTTGCTGGGCAGCGTGCTGTACGTGGTGCTGATTACGCTGCTTTTTTACCGCCTAACCTTCGTGCCAATTGAGGGGGAAGAACTAGACGCGCCGTACTGGATTAGCGTGGGTGCCAGCGCTATTACGGTGCTGGCGGGCACCAGCCTGGCGCAAGGCATGGAGCAAGCGCACCAGCTCCAATTTCTCCTACCCTACGTTCAGGGCTGGACGCTGCTCTTCTGGGTAGTAAGCACCTGGTGGATTCCGCTGATTCTCGTGCTGCGTACCTGGCGCCACCTTCGCGAGCGGGCACCCTTCGCGTACCGGCCGGCTTACTGGGCCATGGTTTTTCCGCTGGGTATGTACACGGCCTGCACGCTTCGCCTGGCCGAAGTATCCGGCCTACCCTTTCTGAGCGTGATTCCCCGGTATTTCATCTACGTGGCGCTGGCGGCCTGGGCCATCACATTTGGGGGCATGCTGCACCACTTATGGCAGGCTGCCCGCCAACCGGGGGGTAGGGATGCCCCAGCGGCCTAACTGGCCGCCACCAGCGTCTGCGGTGCTTCCGACTTGATGCGGGTCAGCAGCCAGGTGAGCTGGCGCTTAGTTTCGGCGCTGAGGTCGTGGCAGGTTTGGGCCAGCTCTTTGTCCATGAGCGCGGCGGCGGCCTGCGAGATAATCGTCCAGCACAGCTGCACTTCGTTGGCCAGCAGCCACAAGTCGTGCAAGTCGCGCAGCAGAGCCATACTCCCGCTGCGGGGCTCGGCAAACAGCGTTTGGCTCAGGCGCTCGGGCTCGGCGCTTGCTTGGTCGGCGTAGCGCTCGACGAACTTGCGCACCTGCTGGCGGTGCGCGCGCGACCAGCCTGCCAGCAGCTTACCGGCTTGCCGCACGTCGGGCTCATCGCCATGCTGCGCCACTACTTTATCGAAGGCGTCGGCGAGCTGCTGCTCGCTGCTGTCCACCAGGGCCAGATAATTTCCAATATGCATACTAGCGTTAGCTAAGAAGTTTTTCTGGCTTAAAAACGGGGGTCATGCTCAGCATGACCCCCGTTTTTTATTTAGCCTATTGCAGAGTGCCCGTGCTGGTGGGCTACACCTTCCGAATCCGCACGGCTCCGTACTTAAAGTGCGGCTGCTTGCTGATGGCATCCCACTCCGTGATGGTCAATTCGTTGGCTGCCCGCGAGCGGCCAGGCTCGTCCCAGTAGCCGTAGTGAAAGGGCAGGAACACCAGCCCCTCCCGGATATTGCCGACCTGCGCGGGCTCCAGCACCTGGCCGCGCCGCGAGGTCACTTCCACCATATCGCCATTGGCAATGCCGTAGCGGGCCGCGTCCTGCTCCGAGAGCTGCACGTAGCCATCGGGCGCCGCGTCGTTCAGCTCCTTGGAGCGGCCGGTTTTGGTGCGGGTGTGGAAGTGGTACACCAGCCGGCCCGTCGTGAGCCACAGCGGATACTCTTCGTCGGGCTGCTCGTGCGGGGGCTCGTAGTCGACGGTGCGCAGAAAGGCCTTGCCCTTGGGGTCTTTATACTCTTCGGGGGGGTAGCCCGCCCCGGTTAGCATGTCGTAGCCGTAGGCTTGGCAATAGTCGGCGTCGGTGTTAAAGACGCCATCCTCGTAGAGGTGTTCTTTGCCATTAGGGTACTCCTCGTTGCAAGGCCACTGGATGCCCGAGCCCGCGCTCAGCTTGGCGTAGCTCATGCCCGAATAGTCGCAGGGCCGGCCGCGGGTGCATTCGCGCCACGCATCGAAGGCGCCTTCCGAGTCGGTCCACTTGATGAGCGGGGCGCCGTCTTTGTCGCGAAAATCCATGCGCCGGGCATAATCCAGGAAAATATCAATGTCGGCCCTGGCCTGGCCCGGCGGCTCAATGGCTTTGTGCGAAATGTGCACCGTGCGGTCGACGTTGGTGAAGCAGCCGGTTTTTTCGCCCCAAATGGCGGCCGGCAGCACCACGTCGGCGCGCTCGGCGGTTTCGGTCAGGAAGGCATCCTGCACCACCACAAACAAGTCTTCCTTCTCCAAAATGCGCCGAATGCGGCCCAAATCGGGCATCGACACGGCCGGATTGGTGGCTTGAATCCAAAGCATTTTAATGGAGCCGGTTTCGCAATAACGCCAGATTTGCATGGCGTGGGTCGGCGGCGACCAGTGCGGAATCCGGTCAATGTCCACATTCCAGAGGTCGGCCAGCTGCTGCACGTGCGCCGGGTTGCCGTAGTTGCGAAACGCGGGCAAGTCGCCGTCGGCCCCCGTTTCGCGGGTGTTCTGGGCGGTGGGCTGGCCGTTCATCTGCAGCACCGCGCAGCCTTTCTTGCCAATCAGCCCGCGAATCAGGTTGATGTTGCTGACCTGCACGGCCGCCGCCGTGCCCTGCATCGACTGAAAAAACCCCTGCAGCACGCTCGAAACCAAACTTTTGCAAGTACCCAGAATGTGCGCCGCCGCCCGCAGCTGGTCGGCCGGCACGCCGGTTACTTCCTCCACGCGCTCGGGCGGCCACTGGGCCACGGTTTTTTTCAACTCCTCGTAG
>CALMOO010000124.1 GCA_937871705.1 uncultured Hymenobacter sp. | reverse complement strand
CCCATCTCGGTATTCGATGGCTTCGACGACCCCGACAATGCTGACATCAACTATTTCTACCCCACCAACGACTTGGTGACGGCCCCGGAAATCCTGTTTTTCTGGGTGGCACGCATGATTATGGCCGGGCTGGAATACCGCAAGGAGGTGCCATTTAAGAACGTGTACCTGACTGGTATTGTGCGCGATGCGCAGGGTAGGAAAATGAGCAAGCAGCTCGGCAACTCACCCGACCCGCTCGACCTCATCCGCGATTTCGGTGCCGATGCGGTGCGCACGGGCATGCTGTTCTCGTCGCCCGCCGGCAACGACCTGTTCTACGACCAAAAGCTGATTGACCAGGGCCGCAACTTCAACAACAAGCTCTGGAATGCCTTCCGCCTAGTGAAAGGCTGGGAGGTTGACAACAGCTTGCCCTTCGCCAACGAACAGGCTGTGAAGTGGTTTGAGGCCAAGCTGGCCGAAACCGTAGCGGTGCTCGATGAGCACTTCGACAAGTTCCGGATGAGCGACGCGCTGCTGGCCGTCTACAAGCTGGTGTGGGACGATTTCTGCTCGTACTACCTCGAAATGGTGAAGCCGGCCTATCAGCATCCTATTGATGCGGAGACGCTGCGCGCTACCGTGGGCTTCCTCGAAACGCTGCTCAAGCTGCTGCATCCCTTCATGCCTTTCATCACCGAAGAGCTATGGCACGAGCTGGCCGAGCGTGGCCCCAAGGACTACGTGTGCGTGGCACACTGGCCCAAGGTTCCTACCCCTGCCAATAGCGCCGAAGTGCTGGCTGGCATGGATAAAGCGCTCGCCATTGTGGCGGGTGTGCGCAACGTCCGCAACCAGAAGAACATTGGCCCCACTAAAACCTTGAAATTGGCGGTGAAAACCGACGAGCAAGCGGCAGTGCAAGCATACGCTGGCCTCGTGCGCAAGCTGGCTAACCTGAGCGACTTGTCGTTTGTGGACGCCGCGCCAGCCAGCGCGGTCAGCTTCGTGCAGGGGGGTAGCGAGTTCTTCGTGCCGCTCGACATGCAGGTAGATGCCGTGGCCGAGCGCGCCCGCCTCGAAAAGGAGCTAGGCTACGCCCAAGGCTTCCGCGACTCGGTGAATAAGAAGCTGGGCAACGCGAAATTCGTAGCCAATGCCAAACCCGACGTGCTCGAGCGCGAGCGCCAGAAACTGGCCGATGCGGAGGCGAAAATCACCGCATTGGAACAGGCCTTGAAGGCGCTGTAGCCAAACCACTCGTAAGAGTAGCGCGTCCTACTAAGCATGCTTAAGTAGGGCGCGCTTTTTTGTGCCCATCAAGTTGAAATAACGTATGAAATACTTGCTGCTCAGTCCCCTGGCTATAGTGCTGGTGCTCTACGTGGTGGGGTGCAGCTTCTTGTATTTCAAGCAAGAAGCGCTGCTCTTTTATCCAGAGAAATTACCCGCTACCTATCAGTTTAGCTTTCCTCAGGCGCAGGTGGAGGTTCCCATTAGGGCGGCCGATGGCACGCAGCTGAGTGGGCTTTTATTCAAGATTCCGACGCCGAAGGGGCTAATTTTCTTTTTGCACGGCAATGGCGGCTCGGTGGCGGGTTGGGGTTCTGTGGCGGCCACGTACACCCGCCTCGGCTACGACGTATTCTTGCTTGACTACCGTGGGTATGGCAAAAGCGGCGGCACTATTACGAGCCAGGCGCAGTTGCTGGCCGATGTAGAAGCGGCGTATGAGGAAGTGAAATCTGGTTACCCCGAAGCCACAATTATCATTGCCGGCTACTCACTGGGCACTGGGCCGGCCACGTGGCTGGCCAGCCGGCATCACCCGCGGCTCTTACTGCTCCACGCCGCTTATTATAGCATGACCGACATGGCGGCGCACACGGTGGCCGTGTGGCCTATTTTGCCGAACTGGCTGTTGCGCTACCCCCTGCCTACGTATGCGTTTATTCAGCAAGTGGCCGCGCCCATCATCTTAGTTCACGGCGACCAGGATGAGCTAATACCTTACAGCTCGTCGGTGCAGTTGAAGGCATTAGCCAAGTCTAATAGTCAGTTGGTTACCATCAAAGGCGCAGGGCATAATGGTCTTATTGAAACCCCGCAGTACCAACAGACAATCCAGCGCATGCTCCAATAAGGCAGGGTAGCTTGTGTGCTTTCTAGGCAATTGGTAGCAAGTGTTCGACCTTAGGAGAAGTAACAGAATAGCTAGGATAAACCGTAGTTCTGGGTGTTTATTTGGGTTCGCCAACTAACATATTGCCCATGAAACTAGTACCTACTTTCTGGCTTGGCTGCCTGGGTGCCTTCGCTACCCTCAGTGCGCAGGCCCAGGCTACTACCCGCACTACCATGTCTATTCCTCCCGTGGCCACGATTAAGGCCAAACAACTTGTGTCGCCCAATGGCACCCGCACTGACAACTACTACTGGCTCAATGAGCGGGAAAATCCGCAAGTAATTGATTACCTGAAGGCTGAAAACACGTATTTTGACCAGCAGATGGCGCCCGTGAAAGCGCTGGAAGAAAAGCTGTTTGGCGAAATGCGCGGCCGCATCAAGGAGCAGGACGAGTCGGTGCCGTACCGCGACAACGGCTATTATTATTACTCACGCTACGAAGCGGGCGGCGAGTACCCCATCTACTGCCGCAAGAAGGGCAGCTTGCAAGCGGCCGAAGAAATCTTGCTCAATGGCAACGAGATGGGTAAGGGCAAAAGCTATTTCGCAGTTGGCGGCTTCGATGTGAGCGACGACAACGAGATACTCACCTACAGCACCGACACGGTGAGCCGCCGCCTCTACACCATGCGCTTCAAGAACCTGAAGACCGGCAAGCTCTACCCCGAAAAAATTGTGAACGTGGAAGGCGCCGGCGTGTGGGCCGCCGACAACAAGACGGTTTTCTACGCCAAAAAAGACGTCACGACACTCTTGCCCTACCAGGTATACCGCCACACGTTGGGCACCGACCCCGCGCAAGACGTGCTGGTGTATGAGGAAAAAGACAACACCTTCGGCGTACACATTAGCCGCAGCAAGTCGAAGAAATACCTGTTTGTGACGTTGCACAGCTCGCTCTCGTCGGAGATGCGCTACCTCGATGCCACGAAACCCACAGGCGAGTTCAAGGTGTTTTTGCCCCGCGAGGCCGACCACCTCTACGACGTGGAAG
>CALMOO010000123.1 GCA_937871705.1 uncultured Hymenobacter sp. | reverse complement strand
TGGCCAGGCAGCGGCCTGCTCATTTGCCCCCGCCAGCCGCCCCGAATGTAGCCCCTACCCCCCCCTCGAAAGCCAAAGCGCAGCATCATGATGCCAGCCAGCCGCAAGACCAGGGCCAAGCACCCAGCCCCAGCACGAAGGCAGGCAACGACCACGCCGGCGAAGCCCCAACACCTGACGCCCCACCGCCGCCAAACGCCCCGCCCGGCCGCCCACAGCCCAGCGCGGCTGGCCAGCCCAACAACCAGCGCCCTACCCCCTCGACTGGCGCCAATGCTTCGGGTAGCTTCCGGCCCGGTAGTGGCGCAGAGCAACCGATGGCCAGTGGTACGCGGCGGGGCCAACAGCGGGGGCTCGACCAGAGTGCCTTAGCTACTGGCGCTAGTGCTCTGACTGGGCAAGGCCAACGGGCAGGTATTGAAGCGGCTACTAATGCTGACCTCCAATTGCAAACGCAACGCGAGCGCCTTAAAGCCATGAACCTCACGCCGGCCCAGGCTCAGCAGCTCCTAGATGCGCTGCGCGCCGGTGAGGAGCAGTATTTGCAGCAGCGACCCCGCGCACGCCAGGGAGCTACGCCAGCGCCCGGCACACCTACCTGGTAAGGTGGCCTCGATTCAACTCGTACTTTTGAACCAGCAAGCCAGGCTGCTTGTCCTGGCTTCGGCACTCACATCTCCTCCCACCCCACGTAGTTATGCAAGTTAAAGAAGTAGTTATTGTAGCCGCCGTGCGCACGCCCATCGGTTCATTCGGCGGCGCCTTGGCCTCGTTGACGGCCGTTGAGTTAGGGGCTATTGCCTTGAAAGGTGCCTTGGATAAAGCCGGCGTAGCGCCCGAGCTAGTTGAGCAGGTTATTATGGGCAACGTGATTTCGGCCAACTTGGGCCAGGCGCCCGCCCGGCAGGCGGCCCGCAAAGCCGGCTTGCCTGACACCGTGGAATGCACGACCGTGAACAAGGTGTGCGCCTCGGGCTCGAAGGCTATTATGTTTGGGGCGCAGGCTATCATGCTGGGGCAAGCCGACGTGATTTTGGCCGGCGGCATGGAGAGCATGAGCAACGTGCCGTACTACCTCGATAAAGCCCGCTTCGGCGCTAAGTATGGTAATGGCCAGATGATTGACGGCCTGATGAAAGACGGCCTCTGGGACCCGTACCACGACTATGCCATGGGCAACGCGGCCGATGCCACGGCCAAGCACTACGGCATTACCCGCGAGGAGCAGGACGCCTTTGCCCGCCAGAGCTACGAGCGCAGCGCCGCCGCCGCCCAGGCCGGCAAAAAGAAAAACGAGATTATCCCCGTCACGATTGAGAGCCGCGGCAAAACGACCGTCGTGAGCGACGACGAGGAATATACCAAGGTGCAGTTCGACAAATTCGCGGGCCTGAAAGCGGCCTTCACCAAGGAAGGCACCGTGACGGCCGCCAACGCGTCGACGCTCAACGACGGCGCCGCCGCCGTGCTGCTGATGAGCCGCGAAAAAGCCGAGGAGCTTGGCGTGAAGCCGCTGGCGCTCATCCGCGGCTTTGCCGATGCGGAGCAGGCGCCGGAGTGGTTTACGACTACCCCCTCGCTGGCGATTCCGAAGGCGCTGAAGCACGCGGGCTTGGCGGCCGCTGACGTTGACTTCTACGAAATCAACGAAGCGTTTTCGGTGGTTTCGCTGGCCAACAATAAGCTGCTCAACCTCGAAGGCACTAAGGTAAATGTGTACGGTGGGGCCGTGAGCCTGGGCCACCCGCTGGGCGCGTCGGGCGCGCGCATCGTGACGACGCTGCTAAGCGTGCTAGAGCAGGAAGGCGGCAAAATCGGCGTTACC
>CALMOO010000122.1 GCA_937871705.1 uncultured Hymenobacter sp. | reverse complement strand
CGTAGAGGCTAGGGGTAGCCTTGCGAAACGCGTCTAGTTCGCGCAGGCTCTTAAGTAATTCTTTGGCCGATAGCGCTTTGGCGATTTCGTAAAACGACCGATTCCGTTTCGCCGAGTCGGTGGCCGTTATCGTTTCAATAAGAATATTCATAGGGGGTAGGAAGCTGGTGTCGAGCCGCTGCGGTGGAGGCGTAGAAGGTTAGCGGCCGTTGGCTTCGGCCAGCAGTTCGACCATCGTCGGCAGGCGTTAGCAGCAAGTTGCCCGTGCCTTGGCCTTGGTGCCGCGCCAAAATGTCGAAAACGGTCGGCGTCAGAACATGCATACCGAAAAAGCACAGGTAGTAGCCTGCGCGCAGGCCAGGCGTCTGCAATTCCAGTTCGGCCGTGCTTAAGGAAGGCTTTTCGATGATTTTTTCAATCTCATACACGCCCTGCTGCGCCGGCACGTGCTTGCCGGTGAGCGTACCGTAGCGGCCTATCTGGTGCTCAATAGTGGGGTTAACGGCCGATACCGAGCAGTCTTGCTGCGTAGCCAGCGCCAGCAGCTGCGCCGCGCACCGCTGCCCGGCCACCGCCGACACGTAGAGGTAGTCGCCGAGCAGCAGCAGAAATGGCTCGCCCTGCACAAAGTCGCGGGCGCAGTACACGGCGTGGCCGTAGCCCAGCGCCTCGGCCTGCTCGGCAAAGTGCAGGCGGCTCAGCAAATAGTCAATTTTATCGGCTTGCTGGGTGGCCCAGTCGCTACCCTTGTACGACTTCACTAGGTTGTCGCGCAAGGAAGTAAACGCGCTGATGTACCGCTCGCCATCGCCGGGGGCGCACACCACGCACAACTCTTCGATACCGCTGCTGAACGCCTCTTCGGCAATTATTTGAATAACCGGCTTGTGCAAGCCGTCGAGGTCGACCACTGGCAGCATAGCTTTCTGGATGGTATCGGCCACGGGGTACAGCCGCTCGCCCCGGGCGGCGGCTGTAATAACTGCTCTTTTAACTTTCATAGCCCCAAAGATGGGGCGCCGCTCACAAAGCGCTACGCGGTAAACTCCAGCACAAACGCCGTCCCTACCCCCACCTCCGACTCTGCCCTGAGCACGGCCCCGTGAAACGAGGCGATAGTTTTGGCAATGGGCAGGCCGAGGCCATAGCCTTCGGGCGCCTTGGGCCCCGTGGCGTGGAAGCGCCGGAAGCGGTCGAAAAGCAGCGGCAGGTTGTCGGGCGCAATGCCGGGGCCGTCGTCCTCCACGCGCAGCACATAGCCGCCGGGCTGCGGGCGGCCCAGCACGCGCACCTCGCCGCCTTCGTGGTTGTATTTGAGGGCATTGCTGAGCAAGTTGCGCAGCAGCGTGTGCAGCAGCGTAGCGTTGGCGCGGGGCACCACGTAGTCGGGCGCTAGGTCGATATGCCGCGTTATTTCGCGCTGCTGGCGGCGGTCATCCAACTCTTCGGCCACGTCGTGCACAGTTTGGGTCAGGCTCACGCTGGCGTCGCGCAGGTACTGCTCGTTTTCGATGTTGGCAATGAGCAGCAGCGTGCGCACGGTGTTGCGCAGGCGGTACAAGGTGCGCTGTGACTCTACTATCTGCTGGGCGTGGGTTTCGGGCAGGGTAGGGTCTTGCAGCATATTTTCGAAGCGCGATTGCAGGATGCTGGTGGGCGTGAGCAGCTCGTGCGAGACGTTGCTCATAAACTCGCGCTCCTTCTCAAACGAGGCTTGCAGCTGCCGCATCAGGGCTGAGAGCGAGTCGTCGAGCCGCCGAAAGTCGGTGGTGTCGGTGTGCAGCCGCTCAAACGAAAACTCACCCGGCTGCCGAATGCCCCGCAGCTTGCGCGTAATCAGCTCGCGCAAGGGCCGCAGCAGGTAGTGCGCAAATGCCGCGTCGGTAAACACCGTGAGCACCGCCCCCGCCACCAGCACCCACAAGGCCAGCGCTCGCAACGTATTGGTTAGCAGCTCTACAGTGCCCAGCGACGAGCCGATTTCGAGGCGGTAGCGCCGCGGGGTAGCCTCGCCCTTGGTAGTGCGCAGCGGAGCCACGTAGCTTAAAATGCGAAAGTCTTCGACGGCTTTGTCTACTTGCCGGGGCTCTTCAAAAAAGCGCTCGGCCGGAAACTCCAGCTTGCTTTCGGCGGGCCCCAGCGGCGTAATGGCGATGTATTCCTGCTTCAGAATATTGTAGTCGGCATAAGCTTCGTCGTGCTCCTCGCGCAGAAAGGTGGCCAGGCCATCGCGCGCAATCAGGCTCAGCACTTCGCGCCTTTTCTCGCGCAGGCGCTGGTCGGTGTGCACCACCGCCACCCGCTGCACGATGGGCGGAATCAGGAGCACGCCCAGCACCACCAGCAAAATTTTAGAAAGCCCGTTAAACAGGCCAAGCTTGGTTTCTAATCTCATAGCAGGTTTGTCCTTGCGAGCGCTCTATGTCTGCTTAATGCGCAGAATGTTGCGCTCGCAAGGACAACAAAAAACGTTGCCTCACACGGCCCGGTAGCCGATGCCGCGCACGGTTTCGATGAAATCGGCGGGGCCAAACTGCGCCAGCTTTTTGCGCACGTTCTTGATGTGCACGTCGATGTAGTTCGAATCGGAATCGTCTTCCAGCACGTTGCCCCACAGGTGCTCGCCGAGCTGCAAGCGCGTGAGCACGCGGCTTTTGTGCAGCAATAAATAGTGCAGCAGGTCAAACTCCTTTTTGGTAAGCGGAACCTCGGGCGTTTCGGGGCCGCCGTGGCGCACGGTGCGGGCCGTCACGTCCATCACAAACTGGTCGCCAAACGTGATTTCCGAGCGCTTCAATCCAAATTTGCGCCGCGTGATGGCCTGCATCCGGCTGGTCAATTCTAGCAGCGAGAACGGCTTGGGCAAGTAGTCGTCGGCGCCCAAGTCGAGGCCCTTGATGCGGTCGTCGAGGTCGCCGCGGGCGGTGAGAATAATAAACGAAGCCTCCTGCTTTTCGAGGCGGCGGCTCTCGCGCAGCAGCTCCAGGCCGTCGCCGTCGGGCAACCCCAGGTCGAGCAGCACAAAATCATAAGAGTTGACATACAGCTTTTCCGAAGCTTCGGAAAACGTATGGGCCGAGTCGACCAAATACTGGGCTTGCTGCAGAAACTGCCGCACCTCTTGGTGCAGGCTTTTTTCGTCTTCAACTAGTAGCACGTGCATGGCTGTTGGGAGTGTAGGAATGAAGGAAGATGGTGCAACGTACGATATGATGCGTTAAGTGAAAGATGAAGATTGGCTGTCGTTTTGATGAAGATGAAGATTGGCTCGCCCAAGTAGGTGGTGAACCCGGTAAACGTGAGGGGTAGGGCCCGCCGTAGCGAGTGGCAGCGTGCCACCCTGGCGGCCACCACCCCGAGTGCCGGATAGGTGCAAAATTTTGGCAATTTGTGCTGCCTAGCGTTGTTTTTTAACCACAGAATGGTGTGGCTAGTCAGGTAGGCTTTGAAGCTACGGCCGGGCAAACCACCTGCGGGAGTATGTGCCGTAAGTGTAAAACTGAGCGCTCGCCCGCCCAAAAATGCCCTAATCGGCCGCCGCTACGGCACTGGGTTCTCGTGCAATGCCACTGATATTTGGCGGTGGCTTGCTGGTTATCGGCGGGCTGCCGGCGCCAACCGCCGTTGCTGTTGGGCCGCCGCTTACTACCTCTGCCAGCTTCTTTCCGCTGCGTTTTTATTCATTATCTATTTCTTCCGCGATGCTTACCTGTCAATTCTTTCCCACCATTTTTTCCCTACCCACCCATGAAAAAGAAATGTACGCTTACTACCCTACTGGGCACGGCCGCACTGGCACTGCTCGGGCACACGGCCAGCCAGGCTCAAACTTACCAGCAGGTCTGGGCCGATGAGTTTACCAACGGTATCAGCTCGAGCTGGCAATTTGAGAATGGCGGCGGTGGCTGGGGCAACAACGAGAAGGAATATTACCAGCCGGCCAACGCAACCGTAGTCAACGGCCAGCTACAGATTACCGCCAAGAAGCAAAGTGTGGGCGGCATGCCCTACACCTCGGCCCGCATGAAAACGCAGGGCCTCAAAGAGATAACCTATGGTCGCATTGAGGCGCGCATCAAGCGGCCCATCGGGCAGGGGCTGTGGCCGGCTTTCTGGATGCTGGGCGCCAACATCAACTCGGTGGGCTGGCCCAAGTGCGGCGAGCTCGACATCATGGAGTACGTCAACACCGACCCCAAGGTGTACGGCACCGCGCACTGGGATAACAACGGCCAGGCCGACTACGGCAACAGCATCACTACCACCGACGACTACCACGTTTACAGCATTGAGTGGACGCCTACCTACGTGCGCTGGTTTATGGACGGCACGAAGTACCACGAGCTGAACATCACCAACAATACGGGCGGCACCGAGGAGTTTCAGCGGCCGTTTTTTATGCTGCTTAACCTGGCCGTGGCCGGCAACTGGCCAGGCCAGACGGTAGACGAAAGCAAGCTGCCCGCCACCATGTACGTCGATTACGTGCGGGTATATCAGCTCACGAACGCGCCGGCGGCTAGCTCCGTCACGCTGCAGGCTGAAAGCGCGAACGTGAACAGCGGAATGCAGGTAGAAACTACCACTGACACGGGCGGCGGCCAGGATATGGGCTACATCGATGCCAATGACTACCTGGTATTCAACAACATTAATTTCCCGACTTCCGGTACTTACACCCTGGAGTACCGGGTAGCGAGCCCCAGCGGCGGCACGGTGTCGTCCGACTTGAATGCCGGCAGCATTCAGCTCGGCAACACGACCATCCCGGCCACCGGCGGCTGGCAAAACTGGACCACCGTTTCGCGCACCGTAACGGTGAACGCGGGTACTTACAACTTCGGCGTTTTCGCCCAAACCGGCGGCTACAACCTCAACTGGGTGCGCATCACCAAGGTGGCAACGGCCAGCGCCAGTGCGGCCACGGCATCGCGTATGACCGCGGCGCCATCGGCCACCGCTACCCCCCTTAGCGCGCAGAGCCTCAGCCTCTACCCCAACCCGGCCACCGACCAGATGCACCTGGCCACCGAGGCGGAGCTAACCGGCAGCCACTACCAGATTCTGGACGCCACCGGCCAGGTAAAAAGCCAGGGCACCATCGGTAGCGGAGGCCTGGACGTGTCGGGGCTGCGGGCTGGCCCTTATACGCTGCTGCTCGTCACGCCCGAGCAAAAGCGCGTTACCCGTTCCTTTAGCAAGCATTAGGTGCTCGGGTGGGGGTAGGGCCAGTCCGGGCCTACCCCCGCCATACTGCCGGTCAGCCCGCGGGTTTGGCGGCCGCTGCGATGCCCGTCTCGGGTGTGGCGGCGGCCGCTTTATCTTTGCGCGGGTAGTGAAGCTGTACTTAAGTTGGGAGGGAAAATAAGATGCGAGCTAGTCGGTGGTGGTTGGTAGGGGTAGGGAGCTTGTGGCTGGGGCTGCTGCTAGCGCTGTGTGCCCCTGTGGTGGCCGCGCCGCCCGCTACCATCATCTACTTGGTGCGCCACGCCGAAAAAGACCTCACTCCCGGCCTTACTGACCCGCCCTTGACGCCCGCCGGCGAAGCCCGCGCCCAAGCGCTGCGCCAGCAGCTGGCCCGCCGACACCCGGCCGCTCTGTTCACCACCGATACCCGCCGCACGCGCGCTACGCTGGCGCCGCTGGCCCAGGCTACGGGCCTCATGCCTTTGGTTTACAGTGCCAAAGAGCCCGCCGCCCTGGCCGCGCGCATCAAGCAGGAATATGCGGGGCGCACGGTGGTCGTGGTGGGCCATTCTAACACGCTGCTACCCCTGCTTACGGAGCTAGGCGTGCAGGCACCGATGACTGAGATTAAGGACGAGGAATATGGCTACCTTTTTAAAGTAGAGCTGCGCGAGGGCAAACCAGCCGGGCTAAAGGTGAGCCGCTACGGTGCTCGGTAGGAGGGGTAGGCGTAGTTTCGGGGCGTGAGAAACCTCAGCTATGTATGGCTAAGCGCGCTGCTGACCTTCCTAGCAGCTTGCCAATCGGCCCCCGATAAAACGGCCTCGCCACCCGACTTCAGCTTGCACAAGGACTACACTCACGCGCAGGACCGAATAGCGGCCGTGCGCTACGAGCTGCTTACGGAGAACGCCGAGGTGCCTTGCAAGCCTGAGCGTGAGGAGGGAGAAAGCCAGGCCGATTATCAGACCCGAGCAGAAGGCGCGCCCAGCGGCTGCAGCCAGGAGTTTCTGCACCTGCTTGGCCCCGATACACTGCGCCCCGCGTTGCGGCTGTTGCAGTGCCCCGTGCCGGCCAAGCGCCGCCGGCTGGTGCACGCGGCGGCCGAAGGCTGCGTGCATACTGAGGAGAGTTTGCAAGTCGATTACAATGCGTATGGCTTCCTGGCCCTCCGCGAATTCAACGGAAATGAGGCCTTAGGTGCCGTGCACCCATCGCACAGTGCCAGTGCCACAGTCTATGATTTGCGGACCGGGCGCGCCCTAAAGCTTGCTGACATTATCCGCAGCGGTGCTGATACGGCGCTAAGCCGGCTAATTACCCACCACCTGGAGCAGGACGAAGATATTACGAGCGATGATTTTTTAACCCTATCCAAAGCCGCGCCATTGCCGCGCAATGGTCTTGGCATGGTCGAGGCAGGGCTGGTATTTCAATACACCACCTACGAGTTGGTGGCCTACGTTTACGGTATGCCCGCCGTCACTGTTCCTTACGCCGAGCTGCTGCCGCTGCTGCGCCCCAACTCGCCGGTGGCGCACATGCTGCGCGAGCGGGGCTTGTGGAAGCAGCAAAAATCGCGTTAAGCTGGTACATTTGGCCGATAACGTGTTTTTCTAGTTCATTTCTTCTTTCATGCGTCGAATTTACTCTTTGCTATTAGCGGGCTTGCTGGGGGGTAGCGCTGCTACGGCTCGCGCCCAAGCTGCGCCAGCCACGCCCAAAATTGACTCGCTTGCCGTTCGCAAAATTTATGACGAAGCCTTGCTGCGCGGCCAGAGCTACGAGAACCTGCGCTACCTCTGCCAAAAAATAGGGGGTAGGCTCGCCGGCTCGCCCCAGGCGGCGCAGGCCGTGGCGTGGGGCAAGCTGACGATGGAGAAAGCCGGCTGCTACGACAAGGTGTACTTGCAGGAGTGCCAGGTGCCGCACTGGGTGCGCGGCGCCCGCGAAAAGGCCGAAATCATCGGCAACAAGGGCAAGCACGTGGCGGTGGCCGTGTGCGCGCTCGGCGGCTCGGTGGGCACCGGGGGCAAGCTGCGCGCTGGGGTGGTCGAAGTAAAAAGCCTAGCTGAGCTGAAAGCCCTGCCCGATGCGGCCGTAAAAGGCAAGTTCATTTTCTTTAACCGACCCTTCGATGATGCGCTCATTGAGCCCGGCACCGCCTACGGCGGCGCGGGCGACCAGCGCCGCAGCGGCCCCGCCGAGGCTGGTCGGCGCGGCGCGGTGGGTGCCCTGGTGCGCTCGCTCACCAGCTCGCGCGATAACTACCCCCACACCGGCGCCACCAACTACGGCGACACGCCCACCAAAGTGCCCGGCGCGGCCCTCAGCACCATGGCCGCCGACGAGCTGAGCCACCTGCTGTCCGCCGACCCCACCCTGCAGTTTGAGTTGGAAATGAGCTGTCAAACCCTGCCCGACGTGACCAGCTACAACGTGGTAGGCGAGGTGCGCGGCTCGAAATTTCCCGACCAGTTTATCACCGTGGGCGGCCACCTCGACTCCTGGGACCTTGCCCAGGGCGCCCACGACGATGGCACCGGCGTGGTGCAAAGCATTGAGGCCGTGCGTCTGCTGCGCGCCGCCGGCCTGCGCCCCGAGCGCACGGTGCGCACCGTGCTATTCATGAACGAAGAAAACGGCACCCGCGGCGGCAACAAATACGCCGAGCTGGCCCAGCAAAACCACGAGACGCACCTCGCCGCCATTGAGAGCGACGGCGGCGGCTTCCCGCCCCGTGGCTTCAATGCCGAGACTACCCCCGCCCTCTACAAGAAGGTGGCCGCCTGGAGCCCACTGCTGGCGCCCTACCACGCCGGCGACCTCACGGTGGGCCACGCCGGCACCGACATCGAGCCGCTGACGGCGGCCGTGCACCCCACCGCGCTGTTTGGCTACGACTGCGACTCACAACGCTACTTCGACCTGCACCACTCGGCGCTCGATGTGTTTGAGCAAGTCAATAAGCGCGAGCTGGAGTTGGGCGGCGCCAGCATGGCCTCGCTGATTTACTTGCTGAGTAAGTATGGGTTGTAACTAAGAGCCGATGCCGGTACTGCTTAGTAGCCTCTTGACGCAGTTGTCGCTTTGAGCAGGGGTAGGGCGCGTAAAATGGGCCTGCCCGTGGCCCTACAGCATGGGCTTCGGGCAGGCCTAATGCGGCCACTAGGGCAGCTAAATGCTAAGAATGATGCGGGCGAGCGCTCTGTCTGGGGGCATAGTATGCATCCTGCTCGCTTGTGTTTAACTTAAAATACCACCATCAGCTTGCTGCAAAGTGGCCGGTTGCTAATGTACTAATTGCGGCGCGGCGGTGAGCCCGCCGGGTTATTTTTGCGGCGGCCCCGCGCCACCTCCGTACAAGCCGGCTAGTTGCTATCCCGACACACTATGAGACTAAGAATGAGCGGTAACTGGGCCCTGGCCGGCTGGCTGAGCCTGCTGCCGCTACTGTGGGCTCCGGCCGTGGCAGCCGGTAGCCGGGGTGCCCCCGCCCCGCTGCGCTACTGGGTAAGCTTTGCCGACAAAGCAGGTGTAAGCTTCGACCCCACCACGTACTTCAGCCCGGCCGCGCAGGCCCGCCGCTGCCGGCAGGGCCTACCCCCCTTCGAGGCGTCGGACCTGCCCGTGCGGCCCGACTACCTGGCGCAAGTGCGGGCCGGCACCGACACGCTCACGCTCATCAGCCGCTGGTTTAATGCCGTGGCTTGCCGGGCCACGCCCGCCCAGGTGGCGGCGCTGCGGCGGCTGCCGGGCGTGCGGCGGGTGGTGGCTTGGCCCGAGGCAGTGGGGGTAGGGGGCGACCACCTGGCCGCCCACCCGCTCGCCCAGCCCGCGCGCCAGGCCAGCGCCAGCATTAGCGCCAACGACTACTTGCTGGCCCGCCAGCAAACGGCGGTGCTGGGCCGGGCGGCGCTAGGCCGGGCTGGCCTCACGGGGCGGGGCGTTCGCATTGCGGTGTTCGACGTGGGGTTTAATGGCGTGGAGCGGCACCCGGCTTTTCAGGCGTTGCGGCGCGAGCGGCGCATTGCGGCTACCTATGATTTTCTGCGCAACCGCGCCGATGTGTTTCGGGGCGGCTCGCACGGCACCGAGGTGCTGGGCTGCCTGGCAGGGCGCCTGCCCACCGCCGACAGCCTGCATGCCGGCCCGGCGTTGGGCCTCGCGCCCGATGCCACCTACCTGCTGGCTCGCACCGAAAGCCTGACTCGCGAGCGCATCGGCGAGGAAGAAGCCTGGCTGCGCGCCGCCGAGTGGGCCGACCGCGAAGGCGCCGATATAATCAGCTCGTCCTTAGCTTATACCGAGCAGCGCTACTTTCCCGAATGGATGGATGGCCACCACTCACTCATTGCCAGGGCCGCCAACCTGGCCGCTCGCAAAGGCCTACTGGTAGTAAGCGCAGCTGGCAACGACGGCGACAACGATTGGGGCCGCATCGGCACGCCCGCCGATGCCGACTCGGCGCTAGCCGTGGGTGGCCTCGACCCGGCTACGGGCCTGCACGTGGGCTTCAGCTCGACCGGCCCCAGCGCCGACCGCCGCCTCAAGCCCGACGTAGCGGCCTTCGGCATCGTGCTCACCACCACGCCCAGCGGCTACGAGCGACTGGAAGGCACCTCGTTTTCGGCCCCGCTGGTGGC
>CALMOO010000121.1:3122-8054 GCA_937871705.1 uncultured Hymenobacter sp. | reverse complement strand
GATCGACGGCCGAATCGCGCGATCGATCGGGCGCCTGCTTGCCGAGCCCGATGCCGTGCTCGCCTGCTGCGGCGACGTGCCCACCCTCGAAACGCTGGCCGCCGCCAGCATCCTGCGCGAGCATTTGCCCGACCTGAAAATCAGGGTCGTCAACGTCGTGGATTTACTCAAGTTGGAGCGCCACACCGAGCACCCGCACGGCCTCAACGACGCTGACTACGACGCGCTCTTTACCCGCGACAAGCCGGTGATTTTTGCCTTCCACGGCTACCCCTGGCTGGTGCATCGCCTCACCTATAACCGCGCTAATAACCAGCATATTCACGTGCGCGGCTATAAGGAGGAAGGCACCATCACGACTGCTTTCGACATGACTGTGCTCAACGAGATGGACCGCTTTCACCTCGCCCTCGACGTGCTCGACCGCGTGCCGCGCCTGGGCAATACCGGCGCCTACCTCAAGCAGCACCTCAAGGATAAGCTGGTGGAGCACAAGCGCTATATCGAGCAGCACGGCGAGGACATGCCGGAGATTCAAGATTGGAAATGGGTGGAGTAATTCCGATTGCCTTCTTAAAGAAGCGGCTGAACGACAGACCAGCTGCAGCAGGAAGAATTTGCTGGCAAATGTCATGTCATTAATCAACCGGCTGGCTGCGGGGCTTAAAGCGCGGAGTCTAGGCCAACTCACCTACTACTTACCATCCATGTTACTATGAAGCTCAACTTCGTTGTCCTCACTGACGGTGCCCCGGCGGGCGCGCCTCTGCTAGCTTACGCCGCTGCGCTGGCCGAGCCGTTGGGCGCCACGCTGCACCTAGTGCACGTGCTTTCCCACCCGCTTCTTGTTCCGCTGGAGTTTGGTGAGTTGGGCGCTTCCCTACTTGCTACGGGCTACGAGTCGGCCGTGCACACCGAGCTGACGCGGGCCGCTGCCTGCTTGTCCGTGCCGGCAACTGTCGACGTACGGGAAGACGACTGGCAGTCTGCCCTAGACCAGGTGCTGACTACCTACCAGCCGGCTCTGCTGGTGGCCGGTCTCACCGCCACCGATGGGCCCTTGGACGAGTGGCTCAGCAACCGCGCCCTACCCCTGGCGTACCAAACGGGCTACCCGCTGCTGCTGGTGCCCGAGTTCCTGCCCAGCACGCACCTGCACCCGCCGCGCTGCCTGGTGCTGGCCGTGGAAGACCACGCCTTCCGGCTGACGCCCCAGGGGCAGGCCCTGGCCACGCTGCTCGCGTTGCTGCGCTGCACGGTTACGCCCGTCACCGTGCGTGCGCCGGACTATACCCGGCTGGGAGGTGCGGACTGGCCTGCGGTTCAGCACTGCGGCCTACCTAATAATCTGTTCTACAAGGAGCTGCACGAGGTAGTAGATGAACGGCCCGCCTCGGGCATCTGGCAGGCAGCCGACGAGCTGGAAGCCGATATGGTGGCCTTGCTCGACCAGGGCCACGGCTGGGTGCATAAGCTGTTCAGTGGCAGCGTCATTGCTGACGTGCTGCGCTACTCGCAGGTGCCGGTGCTGCTGCTACCAGTAGTGGCTAGCTAATTGTCGAATTATAGGCTGTTTTATCGATAATTAATTTGATAATCGGAAGCCCGAAATGCCCTGCTCATCGGCCTAAGTCTGGTCGTTTAAACCCCTGCGGCCGGCCCACTAGCCCTCCTTTCAGCACCCTATGCGGCCCAGCACCAACTAAGCGCTACCCGTGGGGCTAGCTTCAGAAAGTCATGGAAGGAAAAGTGGCCGTGGCCCGCACATTCACCCCGAGCGCCCGCAGGCTGGGCTTGGTAGCAGCCATCGGCACGGTGCTTTTGAGCGTGGGGTATGCAGTGGTGCTCAGCGCCGGGTTTTGGTCGCTGCAGTCGCCGCAGCAGCCCATCGGCGACCCGTGGTTTTCCATGATGGAAGTGCTGATTATGCTGCTGATGCCCCTGCTGGTGGGGCTGCTGGTAGCGGTGCACGCCTGGGCGCCAGCGGCCAGTAAGGTATTCAGCCTGCTGGCGTTGGTGTTTATGAGTTTGGCGGCCGGGCTCACCTTCAGCGTGCATTTCGTCATTCTGCTGCTGAGCCACCAGGCTAGCATTGTGGGGCAGCCGTGGGCGCCGCTGTTGCTGTCGTTTGGGTGGCCATCAATTCCTTATGCCCTCGATATTATTGCCTGGGACGTATTCTTTGCCCTGGCCGTGCTGTTTGCCGCCCCCGTCTTCGCCGGAAGTCGGCTAGCGGTGATTGTTCGCGCGTTGCTGGTGGCTAGCGGCGCGCTGGCGCTGGGCGGGCTAGCCGGCGCGGGCATGGGCAACATGCAGCTGCGCAACATTGGCATCGTGGGCTACGCCGGGGTCTTTCCGGTAGCGGCGCTGCTGCTGGCCGTTCTATTCAAGCGAGCTGAACCACACGCATAGCGTGCGCCAGCCAGTAGCTCCGCACAACCTTGGTCAGCTAGGTAACCACGGGGCTAGCCAGCCAGAACGGTATTGCTAAAATGGCGCTAACGGCTCATAGTCAAGCTGCTGTACCGTGAAGCGGGCGTAGGGCCAGCGCTGCCCGCCGAGGACCCAGCTGGCCTCGGCTAGGGTAGGGATGCGCACGCCGTGCCACCAGCGGTAGCGCTCAAAGCGACTTACCCACGGCAGCAGCTGCGTATCGCCGAAGTACCGCTGGGTTTCGGCCTGGGTCAGCTCGCCGCGCGCATTGAAGTGCACGAGGTAGGCTAGCGCCTCGCCGCCCGCGCGGCAGGTGAGCCGGGCCGAAAGGTCGTCTACGGCCGTCCAGGTCACGTTCTCGCTTGGCAGCAGGTTGGTGGGTAGCCAGGCGCTTTCGGCTAGCCAGCGCAGCAGCTCGCCCTGGTCGAAGTGCGGGCCGGCCCCGTGCACGATGGGCACCGCCCCGAGTAGGCGCACCGTAAGGCGGCCATGCCCAGCCGTGTATTCGTCGCGGGCCACAAACCAGCGCGTGCTGCCCTGCCAGATAAAGCCCGGCGGATGGGCGCTCATATACTGCTCGCCCGCAATGGCTAGCCAGGGCTTCTTCAAGTCGGTTTTGAACTGCCCACCGTGGCGCAGCCGCAGCCCGCGCAGGTAGGGCTGGCCCTCGCGCAGCACGTGGCGAAAGTAGCGCTGCACCGGCGCGGGCAGCCCGGCTAGCTGCGCCTCATGGTAGGTTTGGTGGGGCACAGCAGCGGCTAGCGCAAATAGCCGTCGCACATCGCGGCGCAGCTGACCGGCAGCCCGCCGCCGCAGGTAGCTCACGCTCAGCGCCAACCCAGCGCCGACCATCGCCAGCGACCACGCAAATTTCTTCATAGCTAGGGGTAGGGAAATAGGCGGGAGCTACTAAAGCGCCGCCCGAGCCAGCGCAACGGAGTCGGCAGTAGCCCGGGCTTTCTGCTTGGCCTGCTTGCGGAAGTAGCCGCGCAGCAGGAAGTTGTGTTGCAGCGCCACCATGCTTTCGTCGAGCTTGTGGGTGCTCTGCGCGGCGTTGCGCACCGTCTGGCGGAGCTGGCCGCTGACAGCGGTGTCGCTCAGCAGCGTGTGCACGGGGCCGCGCCCGGCCTGCACCTGGTGGCGGAGGCTAGCCACGGTGGCGGCCAGCGTGTCGGCGGTGCCGGCTAGCTGCCGGGTGGCGTGGCCTAGCTGCGGGGCCATCGTCTTATCGGTGAGCAGGTAGCCTAGCGGGCCGTGGCCCTGGCGCACGCCGCGGGTCAGGGCCTGCATATCGGCCGAAGCGGTGCGGAGCTGGGTGGTAGTGGCGGCCACGTTGCCCAGGCTTTGACGCAGGCGGTTGGGCAGCTGCTGGTCAGAAAGCACCGTCCAAAGGGCGCTGCTATCGAGGCGTCCGGTCATCTGGCGCAGGTTGTGGGTGATGGCCGCCAGGTTTTTGTTGGATACATCGAGCGTGCCGAGCATGGCCTCTACGCTAGCCGGCGTGGCCGTGCGCAGCTGGTCGCCGGCCGCGATGGCTGGGGCGACGCCGGGTGCCGGAACGAGGTTGATAATGGTGTTGCCTACCAGGCCATCGGTGCCGATGGTAGCTACCGCGTTGCGCCTCAGGGCTGTTTTCACCGTGCGGTTGAGGTTCATGGTCACGCGCACGGTGGTGTCGTTGCGCAGCACAATGTCTTGCACGGTGCCCACCGTGATGCCGCCCAGCCGCACATTATTGCCCACGAGCAAGCCCGCTACATTCCGAAAATCGGCCACCACCGGCAAGCTGCTCCCGAACAGATTTTGCTGCCGCCCCAGCAGGAACAACACAGCTAGCAGGCACCCTAGCCCCCCGAATACGAACAGGCCAAGGCGGACATAATTACTGGTTGGGCGCTCGGACATAGGGAAGGGGGTAGGGAGGTAATGTTTGTGATAAAGTGAAGGTTATGAGCAAGAAGGAACGTCATGCTGAGCTTGTCGAAGCATCTCTACCGCTTCATTAGGTTACTAACCCTAGCGGCGTGGTAGAGATGCTTCGACAAGCTCAGCATGACCGCCCTTTTTCTCTTTGCTTTCCTCAGGCCATTCTTACTCAAAGAACTCGTGCACCTTGGGGTCAGCGTTTTGCTGAAGCTCGTCAAAAGTGCCCTCGGCGTAGCGGTGGCCCTCGTTGAGCAGGGCCACGCGGTCGGCGGTGAGGCGCACGCAGGCCAGGTCGTGCGAGATGATGAGCGCGGCGGTGTGGTATTTGCGCTGCACCTCACGAATGAGGTGGTCGATTTCGCGGGCCGTTACCGGGTCGAGGCCCGTGGTGGGCTCGTCGTAGAGAATTATTTCGGGGCGCAGAATGAGGGTGCGGGCCAGCGCCACGCGCTTGCGCATGCCGCCCGAGAGGGCCGCCGGCAGCAGGTCGGCCGTTTGGGCCAGGCCCACGTCGTCGAGGGCCTGTTTCACCAGCTCGGTTTCCTGGGCCGGGGTGTGGGTGAGCCACTGCCG
>CALMOO010000121.1:0-3112 GCA_937871705.1 uncultured Hymenobacter sp. | reverse complement strand
CAGCGGGAAGAGCAGGTTTTCGCGCACCGTCATCGAGTCGTAGAGGGCGTTGCTCTGGAACAGAAAGCCGAGCTTGGCCCGCAGCCGGTCCATGCCCGCGTGGTCGAGGCTAGCCACGTCTTGGCCCAGCACCGTGATGGTGCCGGCATCGACTTGCAGCAGGCCGATAATGCACTTGATAAGCACCGACTTACCCGAGCCCGACTTGCCCATGACCACCACGTTTTCGCCCGCGTTCAGCGTAAGCGAGAAGCCGTGCAGCACGTGGTTATCGCCGAATGATTTATCCACGCCCGCCACCGTTAACACCGCCCCGGCCGGGGGTGCTGACGCCCCGGCCAGCGCGGGGTGGGGTAGGGCAGTAGGTAATTGGCTAGCCATTAGCTGATGCCGAATAAGCTGCTGACCTGCACGGCCAGCAGGTCAATGATGAACACCACGAGCGACGATACCACCACGGCCGAGTTGGCGGCCTGGCCCACGCCCTCGGTGCCTTTGTCGGCGTAGTAGCCTTTGTAGCAGCCAATGAGGCCGATAGCGAAGCCGAAAAAGAAGGTTTTGATGACCGCCGCCGTCACGTCGCCGAAGGTGAGCTTAGCCAGAATCTGGCTGCTGAACAGCGCCAGCGTCGTTACGCCTTTCATATTGATGCCCAGGTAGGCCGCCCCCAGGCCAATGGCGTCGGAGAGCAGCGAGAGCACCGGCACCATGAGCGTGGTGGCTAGCACCCGCGTGACCACCAGGTACTTAAACGGATTGGTGCCCGACACTTCCATGGCGTCAATCTGCTCGGTCACGCGCATCGAGCCCAGCTCGGCCCCAATGTTGGAGCTGACTTTGCCGGCCACCATCAGGCCCGTAATGATGGGCCCCATCTCGCGGATGATGGTCAGCCCCACCATCACCGGAATCCACGACGCGGCCCCGAACTGCACCATGGTGGGCCGCAGGCGCAGCGTGAGCACCAGCCCCATGATGAAGCCCGTGATACCCACCAACGGCAGCGACTGGTAGCCAATAGCGTAGCACTGGTGCACCAGCTCACGCACCTCGAAGCGTGGTCGGAAAGCCTCCCGGAAAAACCGCCCGGTGAAATGGGCTAGCTCGCCCGTATCGGCCAGAATGGAAGAAGAAGGCATTAAGGAAGAAGGGCTTATAGAGCGGTTTGCTCGCTGGTTAAGTCGTACACGTTGCCACCTTCGGCGCGGCGGTCGGGCGGACGCGCGGGCGTGGCCGACGCATCGAGCGGGTGGCCGTAAGCGCCGTAGACCGGCGTGCCTTCGTGCGCTTTGAGGACGGTGGCGGAAGGAATAATGCGGGGGCGGGCAACAGGATTTTTCTTCATGATGCTAGAGGTAAAAGGTTGATTTGCTAGCGCTTATTTACTTAGCGGCGTAAGGCAGGCTTTCGGGACGATGAAACCAGATGGGCTGCTCAGAGGCTTCGACGGGCAGCAGCAGCACCGGAACGGTGGCGTGGCGCAGCACCTCGGCCGTGACGCTGTGATGAAACAGCCGCCCCATAAAGCTGCGCGGCCGCACCAGGAGTATCACTAGGTCAGCCTGAGTATCAGTAATTGCCTGCCTGATGCCGGCCGCCGGGGCCCGGTAGCATTCTTCGAGCAGGGCTAGCGGGGTATGAGGGGGTAGCAGGCCACTGGCGCGCACGTCGGCCAGGGCCATGCGGCCCGAGGTGCCCGGCGCATCGCCTAGAATACTGCCGACGTGGGCCACCGTGTAGGCTGCCTGCCAGGAGCCCAACAGCGGCGCCAGGGCCAGGGAAGCCGCGCTGGCAGTGAAGGGCTCAGCATCGACGGCCACCAGCACACGGCTCGGCGCGCCCAGGGTAGGCCCGCCTTTGGGTACCAGCAGCAGCGGGCGGTGAATGGCGCGCAGTACCGGCAGTAATTGATTGAGTAGCAAGACGTCGAGAAAAGGCTGGCTGGCGCTCAGGCCCATTACCAGCAGCAGCGGGTGGTATTGCTGCACGGCTTCGGCCACAGCGTCGGCCAGCACGCCTGCTGTTTCTACTACCTCCGCCGGCACGGACAGGCGCTGGGCTAGCGCCCGGAGCGCGGTCATGGTTTCAACTTCCTGGCGAGTGGTTTGCGCCGAAGCAGCGGCTAGCAGCTCGGGCTCCAGCAATACGGGGTATAGGTCGAGGTGCAGCAGGGCGAGGTGCGCCGGCAGCGGCGCCGCCAGTGCGGCCGCGTAGCGCACGGCTGGCTCGGCGCCTTCAGCCAGGTTGGCCAGCACAAGAATGGTGGATTGCATAGCTATGGAGCGAGGTAGAATCTAGGAAAGCGTTGACAGTCGAACCTTGCACCTTGGCTGCCCTTTTTATGGTGTCAGGCTTGCGTACCTGAATAGGGGCAGGGCGAGGCCATACCACGTCGCTGCTGGCGGTAAGTAAAGGTCGACGTCAGTAGCTGGCCACGCGCTGACGCTAATTCGCTCATCGCATGACATTTGTCATACTACCCCCCTCGTCTGGCGAAAGTGAGTCAAACAAGGCCCGTCGTATTGTTTCGTCGCGGTTGTAGAGGTCGGGCAGGAAGTGGAGCTGGCCGTTTTCGGCCGTGCACGTAGCGTAGCGCACAAACAGTGGTAGGGGCTGGCGCAGGCGCACGTCGTGCGGGCGCGGCTGGCGGGCACACTCCTCGTCGCTGGGCAGCAGCACCGGGCGGCCGTCGCGGCGCAGCAGGTAGGCGGCCAGCTCGAAGGGCTTGTCCAGCCGGATGCAGCCGTGGCTCAGCGCCCGGTAGGGGCGGGCAAACAGCTGGCGCTCGGGCGTGTCGTGCACATACACCGAGTAGGGATTGTCAAACCGAAATACGATGTTGCCCAGCGCGTTTTCGCAGCCGGCCGACTGGCGCACGGTGTAGGCAAAGCTTTGCGCCGTAACATCTTGCCAGGCAATGCGCTGCGAGTCGAGTAAATGGCCTTGCGCATCGTAGAGCGCGTAGTTGTGGCGAGTAAGGTAGCGGGCATCGCGCTGCAGGGCGGGCAGCATTTCGCGGGTGGCAATGGAGCGCGGCACGTGCCAATCGGGGGCTAGCGTGAAGCGGTCGATGCTACTGCTCAGCGTAGGGGTAGGCGTCAGGGGCTTGCCC
>CALMOO010000120.1 GCA_937871705.1 uncultured Hymenobacter sp. | reverse complement strand
CAGTACCTGGGGTATACTATCCAAGACTCGTTTGCCCTTTGGCTGTGGTCGGCCATCTACTTTGGGCTGCATTACTTCGACAACTACCGCTCGGCCGAAATCGACCGCTGGAAGCTCGCTGCCGCCGCCCGCGAGGCCGAGATGCGTACCCTCAAGGCCCAGCTCAATCCGCACTTTCTCTTTAATGGCCTCAACAATATCCGGGCGCTGGTGATGGAAGACCCGGCCCGCGCCCGCACCATGATGACGCACCTGGCCGAGCTGCTGCGCTACGCCATGCAGCGCAACGGCGCCGAGCAGGTGCCCTTAGCCACGGAGCTGGAAATAGTGGAGAACTACCTTCAGCTCGAAGCCATTCAACTAGAAGAACGCCTGCACTATACCCTCGACGTAGACCCCGAAGCTATGTCGGCCTTGCTGCCGCCCATGACCTTGCAGCTGCTGGTCGAGAATGCCATCAAGCACGGCCTGGCGCCGCGCCCGGCGGGGGGTAGCATCAGCCTCAGCGCACAGCTCGACGATGCCGGCACCGGCCTGCGCATTGCTGTGCGCAATACCGGCACCTACCAGCCTCAGCCCGGCCACCCCGGCCTGGGTGTGCGCAACGTACGCGAGCGCTTGGCGCTGCTTTTTGGCCCGGCCGCCAGCTTCGCCATTGGCCCCGACCCGTTGCTGGCGAATACTGTGCTCGCCGAACTGTCCCTACCCCTCCTCGCCTCCCCCATTGCCTCGTATGAACGCGCTACTCGTTGACGACTCGCGCCTGGCGCGCACCGAGCTGCGCCACTTGCTGCGCGCCTTTCCCGATGTGGAAGTAGTAGGCGAAGCCCGCCACGCCGACGAGGCGCGGCAACGCATCAACGAGCTGCGGCCCGATGTGCTGTTTCTCGACATTCACATGCCTGGCCAAACGGGTTTCGACCTACTGGCCTCGCTCGAAGGGGCGGCGCCGCACGTCATTTTCACCACGGCCTACGACCAATACGCCCTGCGCGCTTTTGAAGTCAATGCCTTGGACTACCTGCTCAAGCCTGTAACTGAGAGTCGATTAGCGGCGGCGCTGGCCAAAATAAAGGCGCTTCCGCAAGCGCCAGGCTCGGCCCGGCCGGCCCCTACTCCCTTGCCCGCGGCCGAGTCTGCCCTAGTGCCCCTCACGGCGCAAGACCAGGTTTTTGTGAAAGACGGTGAGCGGTGCTGGTTTGTGCGCCTCGCCGACATTCGGCTGTTTGAAATCAGCGGGAGCGCCACGCGGGTGTACTTTGAGCAGCACCAGCCGCTCATTCCGCGCAGCTTGCAGCAATTGGAAGCGCGCCTCGACCCCAAGGTGTTTTTCCGGGCCAACCGCCAGCAAATCATTAACCTGCACTGGATAGCCACCATCGAGCCCTGGTTTAGCAACACGCTCAAAATCAAACTCCGCGATGGCCCGGAAGTGGAAGTATCGCGCAACCAGTCGGGCTTATTTCGGGAGCTGATGAGCTTGTGAAACCTGTTTGTCCTCGCTGCGCTTCACTGCGTTGCACTCACAAGACAAACGAACGGTTTATGCAAGTGGCCGCAGCAGCACTCGCGCCGGCGCGCCATCGCTGCCCACGATGAGCAGCGGTAGGCACAGCAGTTCATACTCGCCCGGCTCAATATGCTGCAAGGCCAGTCCTTCAATCACGCAAATGCCGGCGTCGAGCAGCGCGTGGTGCGCATCGGCCTTACCTACAGAAAGGTAATCGACGCCAACAGTTACTACCCCCGCATCGCGCAGGTGGCGGGCCGCGTCGCCATCGAGGGCAACGAAATCGGGCTTAAATGGCTCGGTGCTCCACTCCGAATCAGAGATGCGGGTTTTGAACAGCAGCCGGTCGCCGGCTTGAATATCAATCGCTTGCACTTCGGCCAAGCTGATGCTTTTCGGGTCGCGGATGGCTACCACGCGCGCCGGGCCCATCAGCTGGCCGAGGTCGAGGGTAGTGGTGTCGCCGGCGCCAGTGGTGAAGTGCAACGGTGCATCGACGTGGGTGCCGGTGTGGGCGCTTAGGTGCAGTTCCGTTACGTTGGCGGCATCGCCGCGGTCTTGACTTAGGGTGCGCCCCACGGTTACGCCGAGGTTGTCGGGCCAGTGCACCATCTGGTCGCGAATGGGGGTAGTGGCGTCGAGCCAAGGAGCAGGGG
>CALMOO010000119.1:4042-5971 GCA_937871705.1 uncultured Hymenobacter sp. | reverse complement strand
GCTGAGTGATGGGTGGGGTGGGCGCTCGTGGAGCCGTAGCCTGGCCACGCCCGCGCAGCGGCAAAGCCAAACTGTTCGCAACCGGGGCGCGCTGGCGGGCCGCGACAACAAGAAATTGTGGTACGCGATGGCTACAAATGACCTGGGCCAAGGCTTCGGCTCAGCTGATAACGTCGCCCTGATTGCGGCGGCGCAAGTCGATAGCGACTACGCCGACGACCCTACGGTGAAGATTTACATCGAAACGCCAATGCCCCGCTATGACGGTTACGACATTACGCCGTATGCCAATGCTATCAAGTCGCTGAAAGCAAATGGGGCCCGGTCCTGGCTGCACATCATTGATACAGCTAGTTGGTTGCAGCAAAGTGATTTATTGAGCGATGGTCTGCACCCGAATGAGGCTGGTGTACTGAAAAAAGTAGGCTTGATGCGTGATACCGTGAACGGCTTAGCCACACCGGGCAACTCGCCTGAGGTTGGATGGGTGTACGTGGCACCACCAGCAGCTCCAAGCGGCGAAGCGATTGAGGAGTCAGATTCCCGTATTGCCTACTCCGGCTCGTGGGGGTCAGGTGGTGACTCCCTGTCTAGTGGCGGAAAAACGCGGGTAACGTCGAATTTAGCTACCGATTTCTACCGCGTAAAGGTCAATGGCACTCAATTAATCATTGGCTACGAACAGCAACCTGTTGGCGGATTGGTGAACGTGTATAACGATGCCACTGGGGCACTGCTAGGCAGCTTCAACCAGTATGGAGCAGGCGCGAGCGGCGGTCATTCCTACGCCGTGCCTGTGCAAGCCGCTGGGGTTACTTACCGGGTGCAATCGGCCAATAATGGGAGTGGCACCTATTTCTGGTGCGACGCGCTTACGGCAGTAGATAGCACGTTCGCTACAATTGCGAGTTCAACAACAGAAATTATTCAGGAAAGCGACCCGCGCATTGCCTACATCGGCACAGGCTGGGGGTCTGGCGGCGGGTATCCCAATTCTAGCGAAGGGGTTACCAGAGTAACGGGCAACCTAGCCACCGACTATTACCAGGTGAAAGTGTCTAGCGGGCAGCTAATCATTGGCTCTGAAAATAACCCAGTGGGCGGCATCGTTAACGTATACAACGCTGACACTAATGCGCTCATCTATAGCTTTAACCAAGGGGGAACGGCTGCGATGGCACACAATTATACGGTGCCAGCACAACCTGCTAATACAACCTTTAAAATAATGTCCGCTAATACGGGCGCGCAATATTTCTGGTGCGATGCGCTGGCTGCGGTAGGTGGCACGTTCGTAGCGATTTAACCTCCGCTTGATAACAGCCTAGTAAAAAGCCCCACTGATGAGGCGGGGCTTTTTACTAGGCTGTTATCAAGCAGCTTGTGGTACAGGCTCCGCCTTTACGACTTCGAAGCGCTTACCCTACAGCTTAGCCCGCACCAAGCGTTTACCTGCGTTGGTTAACAAGAATTTCAACGTAGGAAGGCTGGTTCTTCAGCGGCGATTTTGATACAAAGACTACTATCGACGAAGCCACCGACCTGAGCACCGCTGATAGTCGGTCGAGAGTGACCAGCGTGTACCCGTGCTGATGGCGGACAGTGCGACGGCGAGCTGCACCAGTTGAGCTGGTACCATTGCTCCTAAGGTCATGGTTCCGTCTACGTATACTATGACATGCCCGCCCGCTCGGGTTGACTCTGTTTCTAACGGCGCTAGCGCCTGCAGCAGCACTGTAGTACCTAATTTGGCTCTGTCTCCTCCCCTCCTCGCTGCACATGCCACCCCCTTTCGACCAGACCGCTGTAGACCGCCGCTTCCTAGAAGAAGTGTACCGCCTGCATGCCGCCGGCGCGTTTGCCACGTTTACCGAGCTGGCGGGCATCTTACAAACCCACCGGGGTATTATTTCAGAGATAGAATCGGGC
>CALMOO010000119.1:1775-4032 GCA_937871705.1 uncultured Hymenobacter sp. | reverse complement strand
CTACATTCTTACGGGGCAGAGCGATCAGGTGCGGCCACCGGCCACCACTCGTCCACCTATCAGCTCCGGGCGGCCTAGCCAGAACAAGTCTAATTAAGCTGGCAGTACTCTTCGTATACGAAGAGTACTGCCAGCCAAGGTTCAGGAAAGAGGCAGTAAGCTTTATGCCCAAAGTAGCATCACTCAAAGCATTTAAAGAACTGGAAAAGCGCCTCGATGAAGCCCTGCTGCGCATAGAAAAGATAGAAGCCAGGCAACCAGAGTGGGTGCGGGAGGAGGAAGCCCAGCAGCTCACGGGCCTTTCTCAATCCACCCTTTCGCGGGAGCGCAGAAAGCCTGGCACGTTGCTAGTTTGGAAATCAGCGGGCGGTGTGCGCTATCTGCGGCAAAGTGTGCTCGACTTCAATGAGGCGCGCATTATTAAAAAGAACAAATAGCGCACATTATGTGCCTGCGCGTGCTCACAGAAGACAGCTAGGTGAGCATATTATAGACCTTTACCAGCAACGAGGTAGTGTTTCGCGGCTTCGCCCTGGAGCTGGTGTCTGAGCAAGTGCTACGCCAGCCCTGCGCTGGCTTTCGGGTGCAGCTAGAGCTACAGGTGCTGAACGTGCTGTGCGAGCTCGAGCTCATTCCGACGGACACCATGCGGCTCAGCAACGGCAGCTACTTGATGCTGCACGACCGGAAATAACAATTACATCCATCTCACCCAGCTGCTGGCCCTCGTCGTGCTCACGGGCCTCACCGCTGCCGCGCTACTCGTGTGCCTGGTCAAGTGAAGTGAGGCATGCTCCAGGCCTGGGACGTGCGCCGGCCCCAGTGGCTGATGAAGCGCTGCGACTTCTGCGCCGGGTATTGGATTTCGGTGCTGCTGCTGGTTGGTGGTGGCTACTGGTATATTCAGTATATGCTACTGCCCATGTGGCCGCTATGGGCAGTAGTGCCCCTAGGGTTGCCAGCTGCGGCAGTGTGCCGGGCGGTAGCAGGCCCGCTGTAATTTGGTAAATTGGGAAGTAGTTGTATATTTGCATCGTTATGAAATTCTTGTCCTACAGCAGCTGGTATTATTCGTCCTCGATAGAGGGCCGGATGCCTGTTGCCTAAGAACTAGACTTTCTTACCGACGCGCACCCTGGCCCCTAAGCCAGGGTTTTTTGTTTTACACGGGTAGCTCAGTTGGTAGAGCGACGGTCTCCAAAACCGTAGGTCGTAGGTTCGAACCCTCCCTCGTGTGCAAGTGGTCAGTAATCGACTGACGCTTATCTGGGAGTTTATTCTGTAAGTGGTAGCAGGGCTGACTGTAACTCAGCTGCGTTCGCGCTCGGGTGGTTCGACTCCATCAACTCCCACAGATTACTTATTGGAGGGTTAGCCTAATTGGTAAGGCAGCAGTCTTGAAAACTGCCGGGTTTGCGCCCTTGTGAGTTCGAGTCTCTCATCCTCCGCTTTATTGACCAGAGCATTCAATTAGGCTCCGGCTGGTCAATCTCAAGTACTAGGTCGCTCCTAGTATCGGAGCCTAGTGAATCAGAGAGTTGCCTGAGTGGTTAAAGGAACGGTTTGCTAAACCGTGGTCGGGAAACTGGCCCATGAGTTCGAATCTCATACTCTCTACCCCCATAAAAAAGCCCCTTCGCAGTACTGCGAAGGGGCTTTTTTAACATAAATGCAATAAGGCCTACCCCACCAGGGCGAGGCGGATATCCTGCGCTTCCACCTTCGTGGCTTGCATCACCTTGCGCACGCGGCGGGCAGCCGACTTATTGCCCTTATCGGCTTTTTCAACATCTTCTTGGACCGCTAGTAAAGCGGTCATTAATTTGGAATAAAGGGGCTTAATCATTTTATAAACGGTAAAATGTGAAAAATGGAGAGCACATACAAACTCACCAGCAGCACGCCGCTGCCTGTGCATCTTAAACTAAGCTCTTCCCTATACCTTCGCGGGGATGAAACTCACTCGCTACCTGCTGCTATTACCCTTACTCACCTCTGCGGCCACCAATACCTGGCAGCCTTTCGCAATTGATAAGCAAGTTGCTGTGCAGGTACCTACGCAACCTAACGAAGCTGATATTCATAAATTAGCAACAGCTCACCACTACAGCCCGACGAGGGTGTGGACAGCTAAAGCACCAGAGGGAGCCTATTTTATCATCCGCACCGCTGGCAAGGCAAGTGAAAGTATCGGGCGGCAGAATTCTGCGCAGCGTCAGGCGCTCTATACGACTATTATAGGAGCAGCCCTTCAGAG
>CALMOO010000119.1:1520-1765 GCA_937871705.1 uncultured Hymenobacter sp. | reverse complement strand
CAAGGCGAATTATTAGCCAGAACATACTTTCCTACGGCTGGGGGAGCTGGGTGTGAAGTAAAGTATAAAGGCACTCATCCCCTCACTCAGCGGCGCGTCATCAAGTATCTCCGCTACTTAGTAGTGGACTCCGTTGGCTACTCTTTTCAGTTCTTGCCAGCCAACCCCTATGACAGCCTGGGCCTCGCAGGGGCTGAGCAGCGCCGCCGCTTCTTCAACTCCATCACGGTAAAACCTTAGCCGCC
>CALMOO010000119.1:0-1510 GCA_937871705.1 uncultured Hymenobacter sp. | reverse complement strand
ACATCATTGGGCCGCTCAGAATACATCATTGAGAAGCTGGGCCTAGATAAGTAAAGCCTGTCTAATGGGAGTTCTCACGGCAACCGTTCATTTTTCTGGCCCTGTCCCTAGCAGCACTGACTTGGTTGCGGCCCTGTCCCAACATATAGGCGAACTTATTATCTACGAGGAAGCAGAGTATAAACTGACGTGCCTCGTCTTAAAAGACGCAGGTAGCATCCTTGCTATAGCTGACCCGCAGGAAGGCGTATGGGAATTAAGGACCGGCTACCTAGATGGCAGTTATTTCTGGTACGCTGCACTTGTAGTCTTACAAGAAATGGGGGGAGTACAAGTAAATTTTGACGGCAAGGGTATGCCTTCAATGCCCGCACCAGCTTGGGCTTATAAGCCGTGGCAACTTGCAAAGAGGAAGTACAGATGGCGCAAATGGCGCAAGACCACTTGGCTCATTCCCGACGAAGCCCGCCGCCTCGGCGTGGAATAGCCCCACCGCTATACCTTCGCCAGTATGAGCTTCCTTTTCGCTACTCTGCTACTGAATGAAACCTCCATGTTCGATTTGCCTTTCCTGCTTGTCAAGCTGGTGGGCATTGCGATACTAGCACGCATCGGGTATAAGTTCTTTACCAGTGGGCATACTAGAAAGTAGCTCATTCGCTCTCGACGAGGCTCGCCGGCTTGGTATCGTAAAGTAGCCTGCTTATTACCTCGAAATAGGTACCCACGGCCATAGGTGCTTGTTACCTTCTTGGCGCCTTATTTTCCAAGCCTACCCCTTGGGTGCAGAATAGTTACATGTACCGAAATACTATAATTGACTACGAGGGCCGCGCTTACGAGGTATTCTGGACAAGCCAGTTTGCCCACCATGTTTGCCAGAACCTTTACGCGGGCGATGCTCTGCACGACCTTGATCACGAAGCAGTTACGCGGGCACTGGCTGAATACGACTATGTGCAGGAATTTCCTAATGCACGGGCTGTGTTTCTTAGCCGCTACCAGGGCCGTATTTACGAAATTCACGTACATTTAGAACGGGGCAGCGCAAAGCGACCCGGTCGTTGTACTGTCAAATCGTGCTACAGGTCGAACAAGCAGCAATACATTCAGCTATTTACCTAATACTGCTATGAGTGATTTAACAAAGGCAACTGAGCAGACTCGGCGCGAAACACAAAGGGCGGCGAGAGAAATTGCGAAAACTGCTGACCATATTAGTGAAGTACTTAAGGCTGCTGCAATACAAAAGGTAAATATTCGAGCAGTTACTATTGAGGAAAAGCCTATTGTTGAAGTTATTATGTACCCCGGACACGCCCGTAAGGTGGCACCTCCTGGTCAAGAATATGTTGACCCCTACCTCTTCGAAACAGGACACTTTGAGAGCCGTGAAGAATATGAAGAACTAAGCCGCACGGCGAAAATCAAGCCTCGTGCTAAAGCCTAAAAAAGCCCCGCCTCCCCACAGGAGGCGGGGCTTTTTCGTAGCTTGGCAGCCCTATGAAGC
>CALMOO010000118.1:2433-9818 GCA_937871705.1 uncultured Hymenobacter sp. | reverse complement strand
CCATTATCGTGTACCTCAACCAGCCGCCATTGGAGCCGCGCGAGCGTGACTATACGTTCTGCGGGGCCACGTTCGCGTTTGCGATTTGGATAGGCCTGGGCGTGCTCGGTATTGCTGAGCTGCTGCGCTCGGCGGTGAAGGCCGATGGCGTACGGGCGGCGGTAGCCATTCTGCTGGGCGTGCTGGCGCCGGGCATCCTGGTTGCGCAGGGTTGGAACGACCACGACCGCTCGGGCCGCTATAACTCGGTCGACTCGGCCAAGAACTTGCTCAATAGCTGCGCGCCGAACGCCATTCTGTTCACCAACGGCGACAACGATACCTTCCCGCTCTGGTATGCCCAGGAGGTGGAAGGCGTGCGCACCGACGTGCGCGTGGCCGTGCTCTCGTACTTGAACACCGACTGGTACATCCAGCAGATGAAGCGCCGCGCGTATAAGTCGGACGGCCTGCCCATCTCGATGGGCGATGCGAGCTACTCGCAGGGCAACAACGACATCCTGTACTACAACCCTAATGCATCGGTAAAAGACCTGAACCTAAAGGAGTTTATCGGCCTAGTGGGCCAGAACAGCCCGTTGCTGCGCCAAACCTATGGCGAGGGTGGCCCCGAGGTGACGACTTTCCCGACGAGCCAGTTCTTCCTACCCGTCGATACGGCGGCGGTGAAGGCGCTGGGCATCATCCCGAAAGACCGGGAGCATCAGTTAGTGAGCCGCTTGGACTGGAGCATGGGCAAGCGCGCCATTGAGAAGAAAAACCTGGTGATTCTGGATATGATTGCCACTAATAATTGGAAGCGGCCCATCTACTTCAGCTCGACGGTAGCGCCCGGCGACTACATGAACCTGCAGCCCTACTTCCAGCTCGAAGGCATGGCCTACCGCCTGCTGCCGCTGAAGCCCGCCGACTACAATCCGCGCTCCGACGAGGGCTACGTGGAGAAGTCCATCTGCTACGACGAGCTGATGCACAAATTCCAGTATCGCGGCTTGAATAATGCCAACGTCTTTTATGACGAAAACAACCTGCGCTTCCCGGCCAACTACCGCGACAAGTTTGCCCGGCTGGCTAATGCGTACGTGCAGGCCGGCGACCTGCCCAAGGCTAAAGAGGTGGCCGATAAGTGCCTAGCCGTGATGCCCGACGCAGCCGTGCCCTACGACTACTACACACCGCAGCTGGTGCCAGTGCTCTACGCGGTGGGCGAGAAGGCCAAGGCCAACGCCATCCTCGACAAGCTAACCGACCGCAGCATCCAGATACTGAGCTACTACCAGACCCACGACGCCGCACTCTTCGACGATGCTGAGAGGGGCTACCTGCTCACGCTCCAGAGCGTGTACCAGGCCGCCGCGCAGGTCGGCGACGAGACTCGTGCCAAGAAGGCGATGGCAGTGCTCGGGCCCTATATGCAGCAGGGCGGACAATAGGCTTTGCTTGCTTTATCCTAAAAAAGTCCCGTTAGCGTAGTGCTGACGGGGCTTTTTGTTAAATCATAAGTGCCTGCCGCTATATTAGCGGGCCACTTTTTACAACTATTAGGGTCTTCTATTTTTCAAGTATAAAACAGCATGCAAAGACTTATTCTCACTCTTCTGGCCTCGGCGTTTTGGTTTTCTGTTGCAGCACAATCTGCACCTGCCTCCACTAAAACTACAGTAGCAACTCCTGCTATAACACCAAGTCAGCATCAGGCCGCCGAAGCACTGCTAAACTCGATTTACACGGAAGCCTCGTTTAATCAGATTATTGACCAGATGCTTGCTGCGCAACTTAAGCTGCATCCTGAAATCAAACCTTTTGAAAAAGAGATGCGCTCATTTCTAACTCAGTATATGAGTTGGTCTGCCTTAAGGCCCGATTTAGCCGATGCCTATGCTCAGGCGTTTACTGAACCTGAACTATTAGAAATTACGCGCTATTATCGGTCGCCTGTGGGCCAGAAAGCCGCCGCTAAAATTCCAGCCTTGATGCCAACAGGTATGGAGATTGGGCAACGTCATGTGAAGGAGCATTTGCCCGAGCTTCAAAAGATTATAGCAGATAAAGTAGCTGCTGACGAAAAGAAGTAGTATCCTTGATGCTATTTCAGGCTTTCAGCTCATAGCCCGCAAAGTCCTTGCGTAGCTGCGTCTTAAGCAGCTTGCCGGTGGCGGTGTGGGGTAGGGTTTCCACAAACTCTACGGCGTCGGGCTTCCACCAAGGGGCGATTTTGCCGTCGAGAAAGGCCAGCAGCTCGGCGGCCGATACCTCGTGGCTGGGCTTGCGCACTACTACCAACAGGGGGCGCTCGCTCCACTTGGGGTGAGGCACGCCGATGACGGCAGCTTCGGCCACGGCAGGATGGGCAATGGCCAGGTTTTCGAGGTCGATGCTGGAAATCCACTCGCCGCCCGATTTGATGACGTCCTTCGAGCGGTCGGTGATATTCATGAAGCCGTCGGGGTCGATGGTGGCCACGTCGCCGGTGCGGAACCAGCCGCTGGCCGTGAGCTGGCCGGGCTCGGCCGCGCCGAAGTAGTCGCTGGCGATGAACGGCCCGCGCACCAGCAGGTCGCCGAAGGCTACCCCATCGTGCGGCAGCGGCTGGCCGGTTTCGTCCACGATTTCCATATCGACGCCAAAAATGGTGCGGCCCTGCTTGATTTTCAAGAAGAACTGCGCCTCGCCGGGCAGCTCCAGGTTCTTGCCTTTGAGGGTGCTCACGGTACCCAGCGGCGAGGTTTCGCTCATGCCCCAGGCGTGGCGGATTTCTACCCCCAACTCTTCGTAGAAGGCGCGCAGCAGCGCCGGCGGGCACGAAGCGCCGCCCACTATCATCTTGCGCAGGGTGGTGAACTCGCGGCGGCCTTCGCGCATGTAGTTCAGCAAGCCAAACCAAATGGTAGGCACACCGGCCGAGAAGGTAACTTTCTCTTTCTCGAACAGCTCGTACAAGCTGGCGGCATCCAGGGCGGGGCCGGGCAGCACGAGCTTGCAGCCGTTGAGCGGCGCCAGGTACGGAATACCCCAGGCATTGACGTGGAACATGGGCACGACCGGCAGAATCACGTCGCGAGCGCCGCAGTTGAAGCAGTCGGGCAGCGAGGCGGCGTAGGAGTGCAGCAGCGTAGAGCGGTGCGAGTAAAGCACGCCCTTGGGCTCGTCGGTGGTTCCGGAAGTGTAGCAGAGCGAGGAAGCGGTGTTCTCATCGAATACTGGCCACTCAAACTCGGGGCTCTCGGCGGCCAGCAGGGCTTCGTAGCTAACAAGGGGGGGTAGGGATGCGGAGGTGGGCAGGTGCTCAGGGCCCGTCATCAGCACCCACTGCTCGACCGTGGGGCAGTGCGGCGCCAGCTTCTCGACCAGCGGCAAAAACGTGAGGTCGAAGAACAGCAGCCGGTCCTGGGCGTGGTTGATGATGTACACCAACTGCTCGAAAAACAGTCGCGGATTGATGGTATGGCACACCGCGGCGATGCCCGAAATGCCGTAGTACAGCTCGAAATGCCGGTGCGTGTTCCAGGCCAGAGTACCTACCCGGTCGCCATTTTCTATACCCAGCTTTGTGAGGACCTTGGCAAGCTGCTTGGCGCGTTGGTGGGCCGCGGCGTAGGTGTAGCGGTGCAGACCACCTTCGGGCAGGCGCGACACGATTTCGGTGTCGGCGTGCCACTTGGCGGCGTGTTCAATAAGCCCCGCGATGCGCAGGGGGGTAGGCATCATTAATCCTTGCATGGCAGAGAGCAGGTGGGAAATTAGTGGGCGGAAGATAGCAGGCGGCCCTTGCTTGCGAGCCCAGCCAGGGCAGAATCTTTTCGGCTTAATCTGAACACTGCTACTTACTGGGGCGTTGAGACAGCTACCGGCGGCAGTAAGTCCGCCAAATGCCGCATTATGCCTTTAATCTGCTCCGCTATTGACTACCTGGAGATTGCCTACCAATCAGACTCGCAAATATTAGTTGGCCGCTGGCTGCGCCCCATCACCGAGGCTGAAGCCCGGCAGGGCTACGACGACTTGCTGGCCGCCGCCCGGCAGCACGACGCCCACTACTGGCTGCTCGATATCCGGCGGCGGCACCGCAGCGCACCTGCCACCCTGAGCTGGCTCCTGAACTCGTACTACGACCAGCTGGTGCGCGAGCTAGGTCCGCCCGTGCGCATGGTGTACTTCATGGCGCCCGGCTTGCGCCAGGAGTTCCAGACCGACAATACCGTGCCTGAGCCCGCCACGTATGCCCCCGACCAGCCATTCCGCATGAACCAGTGCATCACGGAAGCCGAAGCGGTAGCGTGGCTGCAAACCGAGCAGCAGGTGCACCAACTAAGCTAGCTGGGCTCGCCCTACCCCCCTTATTAAGGCCGCAACGCCTCAATGGCCACCTGCTGAATCTGGGTGCGCACATTAAGCTGGCTCAGCTTATTATTGCGCCGCGAGGGATTGAGCCGGTTGGTCAGCACTACCACTACCAGCTCCTTTTCAGGGTCAACCCAGAAGTACGTGCCCGTGAAGCCCGAGTGCCCAAAGCTGCTGGCCGAAGCGCCCGGCGCGGTGTTGCCCACGGTCGGGCCGCCGGGCCGGTCGAAAGCCAGCCCGCGCCGGTTGGTGGGGCAAAATTGGCAGCGCGTATAGTCGGCCAGAATAGCTTTATCGAAGATTTGCTGGCCGCCGTAGCGCCCACCCCAGGCGTAAGCTTGGGCCAGCTGCGCCACGTCGTTGGCCGAGCCAAACAAGCCGGCGTGGCCCGAAATGCCGCCCAACATGGCTGCGCCTTCATCATCGACGTAGCCGTGCAGCAGCTGGCGGCGGAATAGCGAGTCGTACTCGGTGGGCACAATATGGCTGGCTAAATTGTGGTATAGGGGCTGAAAGTGCAAATTGGAGCCCAGCGGGCGGTATACCTGCTGAGCCAAGAACTGCTCAAATGGCTGCCCCGTGCGCCGCTGCACCAGCTCGGGATAGAGGTAAAATGACAAGTCGGAGTACACGTAGCCCGGCTTGGCGCTGAGCGGCGCGGCCCCGATTTGGGCGTAGATGTAGGCCGGCAATTTCTTCCTACCCCACAGCCCATGCGCAACGGGCAGCGGAAACCGCGCCGACGAATCGGCCCGAAACCAGCGGCGGCGCAAGGTGCCGTCCTTCTTAGCCAAGGCTTTCCAGAACGGAATCCAGGCAGGCAGGCCGGCTTGGTGGGTCAGCACGTCGCGCATTTTCAGGCTGGCCTTGTTAGTTTTTTTCAGGAACGGAAAGAATTGCCCGAGCGTGCTATCGGGGCTGAACTTGCCCTGCGCCTGCAGCCGGAGCAGCGCGGGGGTAGCAGCCAGCACTTTGGTGAGCGAAGCCAAGTCATACACGTCCGTATTCTGGACCGAGCGCGGCGACTGTAGGCGCGCAGGTACTACAGTCATTGGGTTGGCACTTGGTCCCTTTCCTGGCTCACTGCCGAAGTTGCCTGCGGCCGACGGAACAGCTTCGCCAGAAGCGCCAGCAAATGGAGAATTACCAGCATTTGCGCTTGTTTTATACCCATAGCTTTTTTGCAGCACCACTACCCCCTTGTGGGCAATGAGCACCTGCCCACCCGGCGTGGCGCCGGCCGCAAGCGCCTGCTGCATAATGCTATCCACGCGGGCTTCTAGGCGGTTGTTCATGCCCGCGTCTTCGGGGTTGGCATAGGCCAAGCGCAGGCCGGGCTGCGTGGTGAGGCCGAAGCCGGCGGGTAGGCTGTTGGCAACTGTCACGGGCAGCTTGCCGGTGGCTCCTACCCCTCCAAAAATGAGCTGCGCTGCCAGCTGCTGAGCCTGGGTGCTTTCCTGATACGCCATTATCACCGCACTAGCGCGGTCAAAGTCGCGCACTTTGGCCACGGCGTAGGCCGAGCCAAATACGCTCAGTATCACGCGCTGGCCGGGCTTGGTGAGCTCGCGCAAGAGCAGGTTTTCTTCGGGAGCAATGCCAAAGCTGGTGGCCGGCAGGCGGCCCAGGTTTTGCAGCGCCACCAGCACAATGTCGTAGCCGAAGAGCTTGGCCCGAATGTCGGCTAGCTCGTCCAGGGTAGGCGCGGCGGGCAGGTGGAAGTGAGCAGCCTGGGCGTCGTAATCGGCCACGGCGCGCTGAAAATCAGTGGTATCGGCAGGGCTACCCCCCAGCACCAGCGTGGCAATGCGCACCGAATCGAGCCGCTGCAAGGGCAGCAGCTGGTTCTGGTTGCGCAGCAGCGTGAGGCCGCGCTCGGTGAGGCGGTGGCTGAGGTAGCGGGCATGCGGCGGGCTGAGGTCGGCAAATAGGTTTTGCTCGGGAACCGGCCGGTACTTGCGCAACCCGGCCCATTGCTTGAGGGCCAGCACGCGACGGCAGCTTTCGTCGATACGGGCCTGCGTGATGCGGCCGCTGTCTACGGCGGCCAGCACAGTTTGCAGGGCCAGCGGCACGTTTTTGCTGAACTCCAACACGTCGTTGCCGGCCAGCAAGGCTCGCACTTCGGCCTCGCCGGTGGGTACTTTTTTGATGAGGCCTTTCATGTTCATCGCATCCGTAAACACTACCCCCTTAAAACCAAGTTGCTGGCGCAGCACACCCGTCACAATGGGCTTCGACAAAGTGCTCGGGCCGCGCGCCGTGTCTAGGGCTGGCACGTCGAGGTGGGCTATCATCATGCCGCCTATGCCGTTCTTAATCATCACCTTAAAGGGCGGAAACTCCAATGTATCGAGCCTACCCCTATCGACGCGCACCAGGGGCAGGTCGAGGTGCGAGTCGGCGTCCACGTCGCCGTGGCCAGGAAAGTGCTTGGCCACCGCCAGCACGCCGGCATCCTGCATGCCGCGCATATAGAGGCGGCTCAGGCGCGCCACGGCCGCCGGGCTTTCGCCCCACGAGCGGAAGCCGATAACCGGGTTGTTCGGGTTGTTATTGACATCCACAACCGGCGCGAAATTGACGTGCATCCCGAGCCGCTGAAACTGCCGCGCCACTTCGCGGCCCATGTCATAGATGAGCGCCGAGTCGGCAGCGGGCACCGCACCCAGGCTCATCTGGTACGGAAAGCGCAGTACGCTGTCGAGGCGCATGCCGGCGCCCCACTCGCCATCCATTGCCACCAGCAACGGCACCTGGCTTTGGCTCTGAAAGCGGTTGAGAATGCGCGTCTGGCGCACTGGTCCGCCCTGAAAAAATATCAGTCCGCCAATACTGTAATTCTTTATCAGCGTGGAAATTGAGTCCTCATCAATGCGCTTGCGATTGGAGTAAGCAGCCACCATAAACAGCTGCGCCACCCGCTGCCGCGGCGTGAGCGTGCGCATCAGGCTATCGACCCACGGCGAATGCAGGTAGCTCAAAAAAGCGGGGGTAGCGCCCGCGGCTACGGGCGGCTTTTTGGCCGGCTTTTTAGCCGGAAC
>CALMOO010000118.1:2163-2423 GCA_937871705.1 uncultured Hymenobacter sp. | reverse complement strand
CATTACCTTCTTGGTGGGCCGGGCGGCGGGGCGGTGCTGGGCCAGCGCGAGCAGCGGCGCGGCGAGCAGCAGCAGGCACAGCAGGTATTTGGGAAGTGACAAGCGCAGGCAAATTAGAACATGACGAGGTTGCAAAAGTCGGGTATATTTGGGCTAGCCACGCTTTCCGCTTAGCTCAATCCATTTCTCATGTCCAAACTCCTGCTTTTCTGCTGCGCGCTCCTGCTCAGCGGCCTTAGCGCTCAGGCACAAACCGATAG
>CALMOO010000118.1:0-2153 GCA_937871705.1 uncultured Hymenobacter sp. | reverse complement strand
AGCTTGCCCTTTATCAAAATCTCGCACCTGGGCACACAGGGCCGACCCATTATCGACTTATTTCTGGCCACCCAAGAGCCAGCCCTGAATGCTGCGCTTGGCATCGATGGCCGCTACAAGTTTCAAAGCGTGTGCCTGCTCACCGAAGCCGAGTTCGCGCCGCTATTGCGCTACGCAACGAGCTATACTTCTGAAAATAAAAGCACTAGCAAAAACGCCGAGTACGGCACGTTTGAGATTACGCTCGGCCCGAGTGCTAGCGCCCACAAGTTTATTTACACCCGCGCCAAGTCGCAGGCTTTTCTGAAAGGCGCGGTGCAAGTGCTTCAAAAGCAGGCCGCGGGCGCCGACCAAAGCGAGGCGCTGCACCGCCTCGAAGTAACTGAGCACCGCGTAGGCGCCGGCAAATAGCCTCACTCACTTATTGCGGCAGGCAGTAAATCGCAGTACCAAAAGCCGGCCGCAAACGGGTCGTTGGCATCCCTACCCCCCTCTTTGGCGGCGGGCGGCTGGTAGGTGCGGCGCACTATCTCCCCACGAACTACGTCGATGGGCTGGCTGAAATACGGCGCATCAAACACAAAACTGTGGTACTCGCCGTTTTCACCACAAGGGTCGACGCCGGGCGGCAAGTCGCGCACAAAGTCGCGGTCAAGCAAACGCCCACAAAAGCTGGCGTCGAGGTGCCGGTCATTCACACAGACCACGATGGCCTGAAAGCCCATCTCCCAGAACTCGCGTAGCAAATCGGCCCCGTTGCGGTGCCACAGCGGAAACCTGCCGTGCAGCGGCACCCGCGCTAGCTGCTGCTCGCGGTAGGCACGCAAGTCTTCCAAAAAAATGTCGCCGTAAATGGCGTGACTGATGCCCTGGCGGTGTAGCTCGGTGAGCGTGGCTAACAAGGCCGCGTCGTAGTCGGCCATCGAGGGCATCTCGGGTAGCCGCAACTGCGTGAGGGGTAGCCCGATGCGCTGAGCCTGCGTTGCGAGCAGCTCCACGCGCACGCCGTGCATCGATACGCGCTCGTAGTGGGCGTTCACATTCGTGAGCAGGTGCGCTACGCGATAGCGCGGGTCGCGCAGGGCGTGGTGCAGGGCCAAAGCGGAGTCCTTACCCCCGCTCCAGCTCATCAGGGTAGTGGCCGGCGTGGTGCTCATCATGATAACTAAAAGAACGTCCTGCTGAGCTTGCCGAAGCATCTTGGCCGCTTCATTAGATGGGTAATCCAACGAGGCGAGCGAGGTGCTCTGGCAAGCTCAGCAGGACGTTCTTTAACGTTTTTGCTTAATTTCCTACCCCCCTACTTCAACGTAAACGTCGTCTTGCCCATCAGAGCGCCGCCTTCGTAAAGCTCTACGGTATGCTGGCCGATTTTATAATCGCCGCCTTTGGCGTACACGAATTGCAAGGGCTGCTTCGAGTTGTCGAATACCACGTCCTGCTTCTGGGTGTAGAAGGCCTCCTGGCCGTCGACAGTGAAGGTGCCGCCGCCGGTGCTCAGGTTATAAAGTGCCGCGCCGTCGGGCTCCAAGATGCGCAGGTAAATCTGCTTGGTTTCCTTCGGCGACACGTCGTTGCGGGCCAGGTTGAAGGTCACTTTGAGGCGGTCGACGCGCTTGGCTTTAAATTCTTCCTTATCGTCGTCCTTCTCTTTATCCTTTTTGTTCAGAATGCTGACGTGGATGTTGTCGGCTTGCAGGCGCGAGGCCACCGTTACCTTCTCAGTAAGAGCCTGGTTGGTTTTGGCAATCGTGCTGATGGTGTCGGTCAGCTTATTTTGTTTTTGCTTCAGCGTGGTAGTTTCGGTGTAAAGGGTCTCGTTTGACTGCTTCAAGGAGGCAATTTCGTCATCCTTTGCCTTGAGCTGGCTTTCCAAGTTGACGGCACGTTGCTTAAAGCGCCGCTGCTCGGCGATAGAAAAGGAGCCGGCTTTGAAGGAGCGTAGCTTGAGCAAGTCGGCGTTGATGCCGGCAATGCGCGCCTGAAGCGAGTCATTGCTGAGGCCCAGCGCTTGCAGGTCGTGGCTCTGGCGCTCGTAGTTGGCTTTCAGGTCTTCGTATTCTTTTATCTGGGCCTGCAGCTTGGTGTCTTTAGCTGCTACTTCAGTAGTAAGCTGCTCATTCTCAGTTTTTTTCTGCGTATTCAGGTAGAAC
>CALMOO010000117.1 GCA_937871705.1 uncultured Hymenobacter sp. | reverse complement strand
AAGCGTAACGAGCCGGATGAGCTTGTGCAAAGCCGTGGCCCGCGCCGCGCCCTGGTCGGGGTCCTGCACCTGCATGTGGTAGTAAATGGCATCGCCAAACAGCCACTGCGACAGCGTTTTATCGCCTACCAGAGCCTGGTCGTGGCTTTCGGCGTAGGCCACGGTTTTTTCGCCTTGGCGGCGGTTTGTGAGCTGGTGCCACAGCTCGCCGAGGTCCCAGTCTTCGTCGCGTTTGTGCTTGAGGGTTTTAATCCAGAAATCGGGCAGGCCCATGCCCAGGCGGTAGTCAAACCCTACCCCCCCGTCGGCGATGGAGCGGCACAGGCCGGGCAAGCCGCTCATGTCTTCGGCAATGAGCAGGGCCGATTTTTTGACCTCGCGCACCAGCGTGGAGGCCAGCATGAGGTACAGAATGGCGTCGTCGTCGGCCTGCGGGCCGAAGTAGCTGTCGTAGCCGCCGAAGGCGTGGCCTTCGCCGTGGTGGTGGTAGAGCATCGACGTGACGCCGTCGAACCGGAAGCCGTCGAAGTGAAACTCATCGAGCCAGTAGCGCAAATTAGACAGCAGAAATTGCTGCACCTCGGGCCGCCCGTAGTCGAAGAGCTTGCTGTCCCAGCCCGGGTGGTTGCCGCGTTCCCCTTTGTGAAAATAGAGGTTGCCCGAGCCGTCAAAATCAACCAAGCCTTCGGCTTCGTTCTTCACGGCGTGCGAGTGCACTAGGTCGAGCAGCACCGCAATGCCGCGCTGGTGCGCGGCATCCACGAGATATTTCAGGTCTTCGGGCGTGCCAAAGCGCGAGCTGGGCGCGAAGAAATTGGCGACGTGGTAGCCAAACGAGCCATAGTACGGGTGCTCCAGCACGGCCATCAGTTGCACGCAGTTGTAGCCTTCGGCCTGAATGCGGGGCAGAATATTATCGGCAAACTCGCGGTAGGTGCCGACGCGGCCCTCTTCCTGCGCCATGCCCACGTGCGCCTCGTAGATGAGCGGCTGGCCCTTAGTGGCATTCTCGGCCCGAAAGGTTTGGTCGGTCCATTTGAAGGGCAGCTCGGGCACCCACAGCTGGGCCGAATAGTCCTTGCTTTGCTCGTCTTGCACCGCGCGGCGCAGGTAGGCGGGCAGCCGGTCTTTGCCCTGGCCGTGGGCCACGATGTGCAGCTTATAGCGCGAGTTGGGGGGTAGGCGGCGGCCAGTGGGCGTATCGGGCAAAAACACTTCCCAAATGCCGGTAGCTTCGTCTTTTTGCAGCGGGTCGGCCTGGCGGTTCCAAAAATTAAAATCTCCAACCAAGTACACGGCCTCGGCGCCCGGGGCCCACTCGCGCACCACGTAGCCGAGGCGGCGCGCATCGTAGTGCACGCCCTGGCTCAGGTGGGCCGTGGCAAATTCACTGAGCGAGCCATAGTCTTTTATAATGCTGGCCAGGCGGCCGGCCAGGCGCTGCTGGCGAGCCAGCAGAGTGGGTTCGTAGGGCTGTAGCCAGGAGTCTTCCTGGGTGAGCGTCAACGCGGGAGCGGTGGCAGCGGCGGCGGTAGCCAGGTCGTCGGCAGACATAAGCGAGGGCAAAAAGTGAAACGCTCAAAGGTAGGAAAACGCCCGATAGCCGGGCCCTCGTGCCTACTTTGCAGCATGCCTACGTTTTTCTGTTTCCGGCCGGCTACTTTGGTACTGGCTTTATTGGCCGGCCCCGTACTGGCGCAGCCTGCCCGCCCTACCCCCCCCACCACAGCCAACCAGCTGCCACCAGCCGCTGCCCCTGTGGTGGCGCGCCACGCGCTGGTGGTTTCGGCCCACCCAGTGGCCTCTAAAGTGGGCCGCGACGTGATGCAGCAGGGCGGCAATGCCTACGACGCGGCCGTGGCGGTGCAGTTTGCCCTGGCCGTGGTGCTGCCGGTAGCCGGCAATATCGGCGGGGGCGGCTTCATCGTGTATCGAAGCAAGGATGGCACGGCCGGCACCCTCGACTTCCGCGAAACGGCGCCCGCCGCCGCCAGCCGCGACATGTACCTCGATGCCCAGGGCAACGTGGTGCCCGGCCGCAGCACCGCCGGGCCGCTGGCCGTGGGCACGCCTGGCTCGGTGGCCGGCATGGAGGCCTTGCATAAGAAGCTTGGTAAGCTATCCTGGGCCAAGCTCGTGGCGCCGGCCGTGCGCCTGGCGCGCTACGGCGTGGCCCTCACCGAGAAAGAAGCCGCCGGCCTCAACCGAACGCAAGCCGATTTTACGAAATACAACCCTGGCAGCCCGCCTGTATTCGTGCGTCCTACCCCCTGGCAAAAAGGTGACACCCTCAAGCAGCCAGCCCTGGCCGCTACCCTGGAGCGCATCCAGGACCAGGGCCGCGCGGGCTTCTACCAGGGCCGCACCGCCGAGCTGCTACTGGCCGAGATGAAAAAGGGTGGTGGCCTCCTCACGCAGCAAGACCTCACCAGCTACCAGCCCAAGTGGCGCGATGCGCTGCGCGGCACCTACCGGGGCTACGACGTCATCACGATGCCGCCGCCTAGCAGCGGGGGGGTAGCGCTGCTGCAAATATTGCAAATGCTGGAGCCCAGCAACTTAGGTAAGCTCGGCTACCACACGCCCGCCGCCGTTGCGCTCATCACCGAAGCCGAGCGCCGCGCCTACGCCGACCGCGCCACCTACCTCGGCGACCCCGATTTTGGCCGCGTGCCGGTAGCCCAGCTGCTGGCCAAGGACTATAACAAGCAGCGCGGCACCACCATCCGCTCCGATGGCCAGGCCACGCCCAGCACCCAAATCACGGCTAGCCCCGGCTTGCTGCACTACGAATCAGACCAAACTACGCACTACGACATCGTGGATGCCCAGGGCAATGCCGTGAGCTGCACTACCACCCTCAACGGCGCCTACGGCAGCAAAGTAGTGGTCGAAGGCGCCGGTTTTCTGCTTAATAATGAGATGGATGACTTCAGCTCCAAGCCCGGCGTGCCCAACGCCTACGGCCTGGTGGGCGGCGTTGCCAATGCCATCCAGCCCGGCAAGCGCATGCTCAGCAGCATGACGCCCACCATTTTGGCCAAGAATGGCAAGCTGGCGCTGGTTACCGGCTCGCCGGGGGGTAGCACCATCATCACTACGGTATTACAATCTATTCTAAGCGTAGTCGACTACGGCGCCAACGCCGAGCAAACCGCCGCTGCCCCGCGCCTGCACCACCAATGGCTGCCCGACCAGCTCGACGTAGAAGCCGGTGCCCTACCCCCTGCCACCGTGCAAACGCTCAAGGAAAAGGGGTTTAATCCTCAGCCACGTGCGCCGTGGGGCCGGCTCGATGTGATTCGCATCCTGCCCAACGGCCAGTTGGAAGGCGGCCCCGACCCGCGCGGCGACGATGCAGCAGTAGGGTATTAAGCATCAATCACGCAGAACTTATGAATCGCCCTAACATGTGTTGAGCGATAGGCTCTTCACTAGCGTGTTTGAGCAGTGACGAGGTGCTTCGTTAGCCCCACACGACAGCCGATTGCAACATACTAAAAAAGCTGTATCTTTGCACCCGAAATTGGTATTCAATCTGAAAAGAGGGGACGCGCAGTCCCCTCTTTTTTTGCCCCCTACCCCGCCCGCCATGGCTCAATTTGACCGCCACCGTATTCAGCAACTGCTCGCCGATGCTCTCGGCGACAGCGGGTTGTATGTGGTCGACCTCACCGTTTCCGATTCGGTGATGCCCAAAATCACGGCTACCCTCGACGGGCCAAACGGCCTCGGCATTCAGGAGTGTGCCCAAGTGACGCGCCGCCTCAACCGAGGCCTCGCCGAGACTTACGGCGAAGAAGCGGCCTACTCGCTTGAAGTCACCTCGCCCGGTGCCGACCAGCCGCTTACCGACCCGCGCCAGTACCAGCGCCATATCGGCCGAAGCCTTGCGCTCAGGCTGAAAGATGGCACTGAGAAAACCGGTCCGCTCACCGCCGTCACGCCCGAAGGCATTGAATTGGAAGAAGTTATCAAAGTAAAAACCAAGAAGACAACGTTACCGGCCGCGTTTTTCCCTTTCGGGGACATTCAAGAGGCGAAAGTTGTTATCTCCTTTAAATAAAGTTTTGCTTATTATTGAGTAGTAACTGCTTGTTCGTAACTTAATCGTTGTCGGCGTTACCTCAGAATCAGCCACGAACAACAAGAAATAAAGAACTGAAAATGGCTAAAAAACCCGTAATCAGCCCTCAAGAAGCCGCTGCTGCCGCCGCTCAAATAACCGCGAGCCAGCTCATCGAGAACTTCCAGGAGTTTGCCAAGAGCCGCAACATCGACCGCCCCACGATGATGTCGATTCTCGACGACGTGTTTCGGACGATGATTCGCAAGAAGTTTGAGGACGACTCCAACTTCGACGTTATCATCAACCCCGATAACGGCGACTTGGAAATATGGCGCAACCGCGAAATCGTGGACGACGACTCAGAGGATATCTGGGACCTCGACAAGATTCCGCTGAATGAGGCGCAAAAGATTGAGCCTGACTTCGAAATTGGCGAATCGGTAGCCGAGCCCATTAAGATTGAAGACTTTGGCCGCCGCGCCGTGCTGCTAGCTCGCCAGACGTTGATTCAGCGTGTGAAGGACATGGAGCGCGACAACTTGTACCAGAAGTACAAGGACTTGGTGGGCGAGATTATCACTGGCGAAGTGTATCAGGTGTGGAGCCGCGAGGCGCTCATTCTGGACAAAGATGAAAACGAGCTAGTGCTGCCCAAAAGCGAGCAAATCCCGAAGGACCGCTACCGCAAGGGCGATACCGTGCGCGCCGTGGTTCACCGCGTCGACGTGGTGAATGGCTCGCCAAAGGTGATTCTAAGCCGCGCCGCGCCAGCATTTCTGGAGCGCTTGTTTGAGCAGGAAGTACCCGAGATTTTTGACGGCCTCATCACCATCAAAAATGTGGTGCGCGAGCCTGGCGAGCGCGCCAAAGTAGCTGTCGAAAGCTACGACGAGCGCATCGACCCAGTGGGCGCCTGCGTGGGTATGAAAGGCAGCCGCATTCACCCCGTAGTGCGTGAGTTGATGAACGAGAATATCGATATTATCAACTACACCGATAACCTGGAGCTATTCATTGCGCGCGCTTTGAGCCCAGCTAAGGTTGGCTCGATGAAAATCAGTGAACAAACTGGGCGAGTTTCCGTGTTCATGAAACCCGACCAAGTTAGTCTGGCTATTGGTCGGGGCGGTGCCAACATCAAATTGGCTTCGCGCTTGGTGGGTATGGAAATTGACGTCTTCCGCGAAGCTATCGACTACGAAGAAGACATTTCACTCGATGAGTTCACCGACGAAATCGAGGCGTGGGTTATTGCGGAGTTGAAGAAAATCGGACTTGACACCGGCCGCGCCGTGCTGGCTGTTAAGAAAGATGACATTGTGCGCCGCACCGAGCTCGAAGAGGAAACGGTAGATGACGTGTACCGCGT
>CALMOO010000116.1:2917-4587 GCA_937871705.1 uncultured Hymenobacter sp. | reverse complement strand
GACACCGGGTTCAAACTGCCAGGAGGTGGGAAAAGGCAGCTCAGCCCGGCTGATGAAGAGGCGCTGCTGCTGGACCGTGTGCGCCCCCACGTAGCCCAGCACGGGCTCGCTAGTGGCCGCGTCCGTGCGCTGCACGTTGCCCGTGAGCTGGGTGGGTAGCGGGTCGTTGACGGTGCCCACGGCCTCGGTGTTCTTGCGCAGTTGCTCGTAGTAGGCAAACTCGTCGGCCGTCTGGGCATACTGCGTCACCAGCACACTGTAGCGAATGTGGAGGCGCTCGGCCCGGTCCGCGATGTCGAGCACATCTTGCTCCACCAAGGCATCCTGGCTGAGCTGCGCCGTGGTGGCCTGCTTGACGGTGGTGGGCTGCTCGGTGCGCCAGCAGGTGTAGATGGGCGTGGTGCGCGCCTTCACTTCCTTGCGGCTGGGGTAGTACTCCAGGGAGGACTTGAAAGCGGCGTTGAACTCCCAGGTTTCACTAAACTGCCAGCGATAGTAGCGCGCCTGCTGACTTGCGTCGTGCGTGCTCAAGAGCAGCTGCACCTGGTTGCCCTTTACCCGCCAGCTTAGGTTATCAATGGGAGGCGTCGCCTTGAGGGGCACGAGCGCGGACTCGTAGGTAGCCGGGCCGGGGCCGGCCGTGGCGATGCGCAGCTGGTACTGGCCGGGGCTGAGGGTGAGGCTGTCTGACTGGTAAAAGCCGGCGCTACGCTCTTGCAGGGCGTAGCGCGCGCCGCTGGCACTCACGATGGTCAGCGTGGCCCTGGTCTCGGGCAGGGGGGTAGGGGTAGTCGCCGCGATGTTGTCCGTGCGCGAGAGCTTGATGCGCGTGGCCCCGTTGCCGTTGATGAAGCCATCTACGACCAGGTACTTACTAGGGGCGTCGAGGACGGCAGGTAAGTAGGGGTCAACGCAGCCGCCCAGGCCAAGCAAAAGTAGCCCCACTCCCCAGCGCGGGGTAGAAACAAGAGGAGGTAGAGCGAAGCGCATCAAAAGCGGAAGTTGTAGGTGAGCGTCGGTATCGGCTGCCCAAAAATGGAAAGTTGATAACCTTTGATTTGACTGCCCGAGGTCTGAAAATAAACCGAATACGGGTTGCGCCGACCAGTCAGGTTGTAGATGGCAACGGTCCAGGAGCTATGTGCCAACTTCTTAATTTTGTGATTGCCTTCGAAGTTGATGGCGAAGTCGACACGGTAGTAGTCGGGAACCCGGTAGGCGTTGCGGTCTGAGTAATACACCCGGTACGCATTGTCGATGTAGTACTTGGCGAGGGGTAGGGTGATGGGCCGGCCGGTGCTGTAGTTAAACTTGAGCGAAGTGTTGAGGCGACGCGAGAAGCGGTAGTTGCCCACCAGCGTCACGTCGTGCGGCTTGTCGTAGTTGCTAGGGTACCAGTTGCCGTTGTTTACCACGTCGGTAGCGGTGTTCACCTGCACCAGCGAGCGGGCGTACGTGTAGCTTAACCAACCATTTATTTTGCCCACGTTTTTGCGCAGCAGTACTTCTACCCCATAGGCGCGGCCGTTGGCGTTTACCACATCGGTTTCGAGGTGGGAGTTGAGCAGCAGCACCGCGCCGCCCTTGTAGTCCAGAAAATCATAGATGCGCTTATAGTAGCCTTCCACCGAAAACTCGACGGTGTTGTGCTTGAAATTGTGGTAGTAGCC
>CALMOO010000116.1:0-2907 GCA_937871705.1 uncultured Hymenobacter sp. | reverse complement strand
AGCGCTACCTGGTCGCCCACCTGCGGGCGAATGTAGCGGTCGCTCAGTTTCCAGCTGTCGGTGGGCGACACTACGGTGGTGTTGGTAAGCTGGTGAATATACTGGCGCGTGCGGTTGTAGCTGACTTTTACCGACGAGTTGCCCGTTAGCTCATACTTGGCCGAGAGGCGCCACTCGGGGCCACCATAGTCAGCCAGCACTTGGCCGCCACTATAGTCGGTGGTGCCGGATACGGTGCTTTCGCTGCGCGAAAGCCCTGGTGCATAATCGCGAACTTGGCGCGGCCCCAGCGCTTGAAAAAATGAATAGCGTAACCCCACTACTACAGCCAGCCGGGGACTTATGTCAAAGCGGTCGGCCGCGTACAAGGCACTTTCTAGGGCTCGCTCGTGCTGAATAATAGTAGGCAGCAGCAGCGACTTATCGCCTAGCGGCTGCTGGTTGCCGGGGGCCGTGTTGTAGAGCAACGTGCTGGCGCCGAAGTCCAGCGTGTGCTTGGTATGCCACAGATAGCTGGCATCGGCCTGTAGCGCCGCCTGATTGATGTTGTAGTCGAAAGTAGAAGCCGAGTATTCGTTACGCGTAGTTGTCAGGTTGAAGCCATAGCGGCTGTAAGTGCCAGTGAGCGTGCCGGATAGCTGCGGGCTAAAGGTGTGCTTCCATTTAAGAGCGGCGGCCGTATTGCGGTACTCGTACACGGTATCGGTGGCGAGCCTAAACCGGTCGTGGCTGACGTAGCCAGTGGCAGCCAGCGAATTTTTGTCGTTAAGGTCATAGGTAAGGTAGGCGCTCAGGTCGTAGAACGAGGCCGCGCTGTTCTTCAGGGCAGGGCTGGGCACTTGGTGCAGCAGCCAATCAGAGTATGAGGTGCGGCCACTTACCAGAAAAGAGCCTTTCCCTTGGCTTAAAGGTCCTTCTAACTCCAAGCGGCTGGTGAGTAGCCCAATGCCACCCGAGCCGCCAAACTTCTTGCGGCTACCCTCGCGCCCCTCAATCTCCAGTACCGAGGCTAAGCGCCCACCGTAGCGCACCGGAATAGCACTTTTGTACAACTCCACTGATTGCACCGCGTCGGGGTTGAAGGCCGAGAAGAAGCCAAATAAGTGCGCTGGGTTGTATATCGTCGCACCGTTAAACAGCACCAAGTTCTGGTCGGTGCCGCCGCCACGCACACTAAAGCCCGTGCTGCCTTCCCCAATGGTTTTGACGCCGGGCAGCGCCGTTACCACCCGCAGCAGGTCGGCCTCACCGAACACCGTAGGCACTTGCTTGATAATCTTAATATCAAGCTTCTGCACGCCCATCTGCATGCCGCGTACGTTGCCCTCCTTCTGGCCCTGCACTACTACTTCACGTAGCGATGTTATGTCGGGTAGCACCTCCAAGTCGAGGCGACCGTTGGCGTGCACCCAGATTTGCCGCCGCGTTGGGCGAATGCCGAGGCCGCGGATATTGAGGTTGTAGCGGCCAACCGGCAGCGTAAGTGAGTATACCCCCTGCTTATCGGTGGCTGTGCCAATATTAGGCGACTCCACAAACACTGCTACCCCCATTACTGGCTCCTTGCCGAGGCATACCACGCCCGTCAGCACCGCCCGGCCGCTTGGCGGTGCGGCTTGGCGCGGCCCTATCTCATATACCTTAAATTCGGAAGTGCCGACCTCCGTAAGTCGGTTGGTTCGGGTTGGTGCCAAGCCTGCGTTGGCAGTTGCCGGCAAACTGCCACTAGCCGGGGCAGCCTGGAAAAAGTTATCCGGCAGGCGCGTTTGCAGCGGATAGTCAGGGGTGATGAACACCCTGTTGGTGGCTTCGTCAATGGCGAAGTGCAGGGAGGAGCGCTCGAATATCTGCCTGAGCACCGCTGTTAGCGGCAAGCCGTTGGGCTGCACCTGCACCGTCACGCTGTCCAGCGTGGCCGGGTCGAAGAAAAAACGATAGGATGTCTGCGCCTCCACACGCTGCACGAACTGCTCGAAGCGTAGGTTACGAAAATCGCCGCTAATGGAAGAAGGAGCTTGCTGAGCACTAGCAGTGTAGCTGCCCAGTAGCCCAGCCAGCAGGGTAGTAAGCAGGTAAAAACGAAGCATAGAAAGCAAAAGGAAAGAGCAGCAAGGCACAGGCCACATTTGGTCCCAGCCTAACTACCGGCCGGTCAGGCACCAGCTACTGCGGCAAGATATAGTAGTAGCGCAGGGCCTGCAGCGCTGAGGCTTCACGCCGCCCTGCCGAAAAGCGAAGCTTTTGCTGGCGGGCATAGCGCTGCACCTCGGGCTTGTGGGGTGGCAGCAGCGCTAGCAGGTCTTTGAGGTGGCTGATTTCTACTGTTGTGCCGCTTGTGCGGGCAAAAAGCTTATCGATTTGCTTGAACTCGAACAGCAGGCTTTGGTGCTCCGTCGTTTGCCGAAGGTACTTGGTGCGGCGCGCCAGCAGGCTCACCGGGCCAGCCTGCAGTAGTTCGTAAAAACCGGTGGGTAATACCAAGCCCTTGTCTACGGACGAATCGCTCAGTATGCGCACAAAGTGCTGATTAGCAATCGAAAAGGCAGTGAGCCTTTCTGGCACTAGCACAAGGTTGGCAACCTGATTAGGGTAGGTCAGTACCACCCGGTCTAGCACCAGGTCGTAGCGTAGCGCTACGTCCCGGAAGTAGGCATTGCAGTAAGTTGCAGTGCCGGCTTGTGGTTCGGCGCTCCCAAAAAACTGATGCCCAATAGTACCCGGCTGTGTGTTGTTGACGTATTCCGGGCCGTTGAACAGCACCGACTCGGGTTGCACCTCTTTGACGTACTGCTGCGAAGCAGCCATAACAGCCGTGGCCACTGCTAGCGAATCTGTGTTGGTAGTGTTTTGAGCTGCTGATTGGTAAGATGCAAACATGCACAGTGCTAGCCAGCTGGCTCCACTACT
>CALMOO010000115.1:3840-4158 GCA_937871705.1 uncultured Hymenobacter sp. | reverse complement strand
CCCTACCCCCCCTACGCCGGCCAACGCCCCGGCGGCCGGTCCCAGCGCGGCCATGCCGCCGCGGCCGGCCGCCGCTACCCCGCCGCCACCCGCCGCCAAAGGTCTTTACCTGGCCTTGGTGCACCAAGCGCCCGAGCTGCTGGCCCTGCACCTGCTCAATAATACCGAGGCCGAGGTGGTTTTCACCTACGGCGAGGAGCGCCAGGGCAAGTACCGCGCGTTGGCCACCGGCCAGCTCAAGAACAAGGCCGTGAGTGCCCCGCTGGCGCACCTGCACCTCAAGGATTTTGAACAGTGGCCGGCCGTGGTGTTTCAAAT
>CALMOO010000115.1:0-3830 GCA_937871705.1 uncultured Hymenobacter sp. | reverse complement strand
GCCTACGACTTGCTCACCAAGCGCCAGTCGTTCAAGGCCACCACGTTCTACACCAGCCGCCGCCCCGCGCCGGTTATCGGCAAGGAAGCTTACCTGTTTCAACTCGACGAAAAGCCCGCGCCCGCCCTCAACCCCGAGCAGCTAGCCGCGGCCGAAGCCGCCCTCGAAGCCGCCACTACCCCTACCCCCGTGCTGGATAGCAAGCAGGCCAGCGTGTTGCAGCAGGCGCTTGGCGGCGACAAGCCCCTAACCGTGCCTGCCGCCATCGCCCCTACCCCCCCCAAGCCGGCCGAAGCTCTCGTAGCGCCGCCCCACGAGTTCGACCTGCACATTGAAGCCCTGCGCCCCGAAGGCGCCGAGGGCCTAAGCAACACCGCCATGCTACGCCGTCAGCTCGATGCCTTCGAGGATGCGCTGAGCCGCGCCCTGGCCACCAACATGCACGAGATTATTTTCATCCACGGCGCTGGCGCCGGCGTGCTGCGCAAGGAAATTCACCGCCAGCTGAGCCGCAACAAGGACATCAAGTTCTTCGAAGACGCCCAGAAGGAGAAGTTTGGCTACGGCGCCACGCTGGTGCGACTGAAGTAGTGCTGATAGTACATGTCGCAATTAGCACCACCCCTTCAAGCTATTCTCGATGCTGAACTGGCGGCGGGTAATTCTATAAGTGACATTAGCAATTGGCCGCCCAAATGCGAATTGCTACTATCCCTTCGGTACAAGTTCAAGCAAGCGCATCTACCAGACGCTAATGTCAGTTATAGGATTATTGATGACATCCATTACTGGTATGCCGAATACGATTTTAACGATGGCCAGCAAATAGTGACCTGTGGCTTTGCTTGATACTATTAGCCTGCCAGTAAGCTCTTTTAGTGTTACCATGTACGACCTCATCGGCGACATTCACGGCCACGCCGATGAGCTGCGGGCCCTGCTGCACCACCTTGGCTACCAGCCCGATGCGGCCGGCGTGCCGCGGCACAAGGGGGGTAGACGGGTAATTTTCTTGGGCGACTACATCGACCGTGGCCCCAAAATCCGTGAAACTTTGCAGCTGGTGCGCGGCATGGTGGAGGGCGGCGCGGCGCTGGCCATCCTGGGCAACCACGAGTACAACGCGCTGGCCTTTTGGCAACGCGACCCGGCGGGCGGCCACCTGCGGCCGCACCGGCCTTGGCACATCCTGCAGCATCTCGAAACCATTAAGGAGTTTCGGACGCCCGAGCTGTACCGCGAGTGGCAAGACTATTTGGCCTGGTTCCGGACCCTACCCCTACTGCTGGAGCTCAACGGCCTGCGGGCAGTGCACGCCTGCTGGGAGCCCCGGCACATCGAGTATTTGCGCCGCGAACTGCCCGACTTGTGCCTCACGCCCACCTTTATGCTGCGCGCCAGCCGGCGTGGCTCCGCCGAGTTTGAGGCCATCGAAGTCACGCTGAAGGGCCGCGAGGTGCGTCTGCCCGGCGGCCTCACCTTCGCCGATAAAGACGGCCATCGCCGCGACCTCATGCGCGTGCGCTGGTGGCAAAACCCCGCCACGGCCGCCGCTTACCACGACTATTTTCTTGAAGACCTGCCCGAGCTGCGCGGCCGGCCCGTAGACTTTGCCAACCTCGACCCCACGTACTACCAGGACGACACGCCGGTCTTTTTTGGCCACTACTGGCTGCGCGGCGAGCCCCAGCTACTTCAACCTCACGCCGTGTGCCTCGACTACAGCGTGGCTAAAGGCGGCCAGCTCATCGGCTACCGCTGGGACGGCGAGCAAACATTGAGCGCCGATAAGCTGGTCTGGGTGCGGTAATTTTCACCGCCATTGGCTTTATCTTTCCCCCAACAACGGCCCAACCTGCTGCCTCCCGCCGTTTAAAACTCTGCTGCACATGGTGTTTGCCTCGCTCGGCCTACTTACTACTAAACGGCTCCGACCACTTACGCCTTTGCTGCTAGTGGCGCTGGCTGGCTGCACTACCCCCTCCGATTCGGCAAATCTTGATGCAGGTGAGGCCCCACCGCTCACATTGGTGCAAGAAAATTGCCACAAAGCGCAGGCCATCCTGCAAGGCAAGGTTTTGTCGGTGCGAGTAGATGGCCCGGCTTTCGGCTCCGTTTTGCTGCGGGTGGGGCAGGTATACCGCGGCCCGTTTCAGCCCGCCGATACGCTGCGCTACTATTCCTTCCGCAGTGAGAAATACGACCCTGCTATTGTGGGCAAGTCCTTTCTGGTGTTTCTGACTTCTCGCCAGGCGGGTGGGCAAACCAGCTGGGGCACGGCTACCGACTTAGCGGAGTTTCCGGCCAACGCAGCCACCGAAACGCTACTGCGCCAGCAATTAAATTAATTCATTTCATGGCAGCCTCTTCCCTCCCCACTTTCGAACAGCTCCACAAGCACTACCCCACCGATTCGAGCTATGCGAAAGTAAAGGCTGAGCTTGGCTTAACTCAGTCGTGGCTAGGCGATAACACCTGCGTTATTCGGATGAGCAAAGCCTTCAACTACGCCGCGGGCAGCCGCTATGCCATTCCGGGCTCCTACCCTGGCTTGCTGACCGTGAAGGGAGCCGATAAGCTTAACTATGCCATTCGGGTAGAGGAGTTTATCACGTTCTTATCTCAGCACTACCGCGCCGCCGATATCATTAAGGAGGGTGAAGCCATCGAGAAAGAGGCTTTTTTCGGTAAAACCGGCATTATTTCCTGGAGCGTACGGGGCTTTGATGATGCCACGGGCCATTTTACGCTCTGGGACGGCCGCGAGGGCGTGTACACGGGCGGCATCAACTACTGGTCTATGCCCAAAAAGAAGCTGCCGCCCGTGAAGGGCTACGTACCTCAGTACCTGATTAAATCTCAGCTCTGGCTTTGCTGAGGGCGGGCGCCCAATCAACCCTACTCCCCAGCGTCGTACCTTTGCCCCTGCAGTGAGCCACCCCACCGCCGCGCCCAACGCAAATGCGGGCGGGGAGGAAAGTCCGGGCAACGCAGGGCGCCCTGCTTCCTAACGGGAAGGACTGGCCAATCGGGCCAGGACAGCCAGTGCCACAGAAAATAACCGCCCGCAAGGGTAAGGGTGAAAAGGTGCGGTAAGAGCGCACCAGCGGCTGGGTGACCATGCCGGCTGGGTAAACCTCAGGGGTTGCAAAACCAAATAAGCGGACACGTCGGTGGCCTTCGGGCCAGCGGCACCGGGCGGCCCGCTCGGGTTCGCGGGTAGGTTGCTGGAGCCCGTCGGCGACGGCGGGCCTAGATAAATGGTGGGGGCGCCGCCGGAGGAAACTTCGAAGGGCGTACAGAACCCGGCTTATCGGCTCATTGCTTAATTTAGGCGGCTGCTTTCACAAGAAGGCAGCCGCTTTTTTAATTATTAATCGGTAATAATTAATCGGTAAATCTCTCTACTTACTGCCTCTAGCATACCAGCACACTATTCATTACTCACTAATCATCAATTAGTTAAAAAATGCCCCGCATTCTAATCATCGACGACGAAAAGTCTATTCGCCACACTCTCAAAGAAATACTGGAGTTTGAAAGCTACACCGTTGACCAAGCAGAAGACGGCCCGGCGGGGCTCGATTTGCTCATTCAAAACAAGTATGATGTGGTGCTTTGCGACATCAAAATGCCCAAGATGGACGGCCTCGAAGTGCTGGAGCGCGCCCGCACCATTGCCCCCGACGCAGCCTTTATCATGGTATCGGCCCACGGCAACATCGAAACCGCCGTGGACGCCACCAAGAAGGGCGCCTTCGACTTCCTGTCTAAGCCACCCGACCTCAACCGCCTGCTCGTGACCGTGCGCAACGCGCCCGACCGCATCC
>CALMOO010000114.1 GCA_937871705.1 uncultured Hymenobacter sp. | reverse complement strand
GTTAAGCGTCTTCTGCGTGTTGCCGTCGTTGAAGCCCGAAAAGCGGCTTTGCTCGCTCATCTGGTCAAAAATCTCCACCTTATCGATGGCCTCGGCGGGCAGGTTTTTGAGCACCGCGTCGGGGTCGGTGCCGAAGAAGGGCTTGCCATCGACCAATATCTGCTGCACGGCTTCGCCCTGGGCCTGGGTTTTGCCCGTGGCATCGACTTGAATGCCAGGCATTTTGGTGATAAGGTCGCCGGCCGTAGCATCAGGGTTGGTCTTAAATGCCTTGGCGTTGATGCTGGTGGTGTCGCCGTGTTGCACCTGCTGCACGGCTTGGCCCGTCACAACTACCGTCTTGAGCGACACGCCGCTACCCGCTTTCAGCGCCAGCGTGCCCAAAGCAATGGGAGCGCCATCGGCTGGCACGGTCAGCGGTTGGCGCTGGTCCTGGTAGCCAATAAACGACACTGCTACCAAGTAGCGCCCGGCGGCTACGTTGTCAATCTGGAAGCTGCCATCACTGATGACGGCAGTTCCGGTTTTCACCGAATCGGGCAAGTGCGTGAGCACTACGTTGGCCCCAATCAGCGGGGTTTGGTCTTGGGCGTCAGCTACTTTGCCGCGTACCACGCTCTGGGCCTGCGCCGTTAAACCCAGCAGCCAGGCGGCGCCCACTAAAAGTAAAAATCGCATAAGGTGTAGAGAATTAGCTTTCGGAAGACGTGACGCAGGTTAAAAGGTTGGCGGCTACACCCGGCGCAGCAGCAGCAAGCCATCGCGCACGGGCAGCAGCAGCGGTACTACGCGGCTGTCGGTGCGCACCTGCTCATTAAAAGCGCGCACCGCTTTGGTGTCGTGGTCGTTGGCTTTCAAGGGATAATCGAGTAGGGCCTTACCCCCCCAAAGAACGTTATCCACAATAAGCAGCCCGCCTGGCCTCACTTGCCTGACTACCAACTCAAAGTACCGGCCGTTATTAATCTTGTCGGCGTCAATAAAGACTAAATCCCACACTTCGCCGACTAATGTCAGCAAAACGTCGCGCGCATCGCCCACATGCAAGCTCACGCGCTCCAGGCACAGCGTAGCGTAGCCCGTGAACGTGCCGATTTCCAGTACTCTAATTGGCTTGAGTAGGTGTGAAAACATACTCAGCAGCCGGCCCTGCCAGTGCCCGGTGGCCATGCGCGGCATAAGCAGCTGCAGGTGCGTTTCGCGCCAAAGCGCGTGCAGCAAGGGCGGCTCGGGCTCGGAGTGAGCGTCGGCGTAGGCCTGAATAGCGTCGTCAGTCATGGTTTTGTAAGCTGCTAGAAATAAGAACGTCATGCTTCGCTGGTTCAGCATGACGTTCTACTTGGCCCCAGGGTCAACTTTCTACCCACGGTTCGAGCGGAAAGCGGTACACCTTGTAGCCCGATTTACCCGTTGCGTACACATGTGCCACTACGTGCCACAAGCCTTCGTAGCGAAACTGCCACGGCTCGGGCGCCACCGCCACCCGGCGAAATACGCGCACCGGCCGGCCCGTTTCCTGGCTGCGAATCAAGCCTTGGTTGCGGTAAGTGAGGTCTGCATACCAGAAGTAGTCGTCATGCACTTCATCATCCTCGTACTGGTCGGCCAGAGTAATGCTCTCAGCACCTTCCTGCGCCGTGGCGCACACGCCCGCCCGGCGCGGCCGGTGCTGCCCGCGCAGCGACAGCTCCAAGCGCGACGCGAACAAGTCGCCCGGTTGGGCCGAGCCAACGTGGCCAAAAGTTGGAGTAGGCATGGCTACTTCGCTTCCGGCACGTATTGCAGTAAACTCAGGTTGTCCTCGGTTAGTACCTCGTTCGCCAATTCGCGCAGCTCGGCGGAGGTGACGTTTTCGATGCGGCCAAAAATCTCGCTTAGTGGCTCCACGCGGCCGATGTCGAGGGTCGATTTGCCCAGTAACTGCATGAGGCCCGAGTTGCTTTCCTCGCTCATAGCGAGCTGGCCCATGAGCTGGTTTTTGGCTACGTGCAGCTGGCTGGTAGTCAGTTCCTTTTCGCGGAGCAGCTTTAGCTCCTTGTGCACCAGCCCGAGGGTGCGGCTCAGCTGCTTGCCCTCAGTGCCGAAGTAAATACCAAACAAGCCCGTGTCGGTGTAGGGCGAGTAGCTGCTGTCGATAGTGTACACGAGGCCGTACTTCTCGCGCACGGCCAAGTTGAGGCGCGAGTTCATGCCCGGCCCGCCCAGGATGTTATTGAGCATGAAAAACGGGATACGCCGCGGGTCGGTGAGCGGGTAGGCCGGGCCGCCCAGCAGGCAGTGCGCCTGCGTAATGGG
>CALMOO010000113.1:7376-11281 GCA_937871705.1 uncultured Hymenobacter sp. | reverse complement strand
AATTGGGGTCGTGCTGCAATAATTCATTGTCGCCGAAGCAGGCGCGGCGGCCGGTTTCGGGGTCGCGCAGAAACAGCTTGGTCAGGCGCACCGTGAGGGCATTTGCCACTTCGAGCAGCGTCGCGAACTGCCCAGAGTGCGTGGGATATTCCACCCTGAAATCATCACCGAAGTAGTGATGAAATCGCTGCAACGATTCGATTATCAAGAAATTAACTGGCATCCAGACGGGGCCGCGCCAATTGGAGTTGCCACCAAACAAGTCGGTTTGCGACTCGGCCGGCTGGTAGTTAACCATAATGTCGGTATCACGGAATACGTACGGTTTGTCGGCATAAACCTTTGACAAGCTACGAACACCATAATCGGACAAGAATTCGTTGGCGTCCAACATTCTGGCCAGTAGTCGCTTAAGGCGATGCCCGCGCAACAGGCTGAGCAGGCGGGCAGCGCCCTTGCCCGGCTCTTGCCAGTGCGACACTAGCGCGGCCAGCCGGGGCCGGTTGGCGAGCAGCCAGCTCATGCGCGCCGCAAACTGCGGCACGCGCTCCAGCAGCTTCTCATCGAGCACCTCCACCGCAAACATCGGAATCAGGCCCACCATGGTGCGCAATTTTAGCAGCTCGTGACCGCCGTCGGGTGTGTTGAGGGCGTCGTAGTAGAACTCATCTTCGTCGTCCCACAGGTCCAGCGCGGTGTTGCCCACGTTGGTCATGGCCTCGGCGATGTAGAGAAAATGCTCGAAAAATTTGCTGGCTAAATCCTGGTATACAGGGCTAGACTTGCTCAGCTCCAGCGCAATGCGCATCATGTTCAGGGCAAACATACCGACCCAGGCTGTGCCGTCGGCCTGCTCTAGGTAGCCGCCATCGGGTAGCTGGGCCGAGCGGTCGAACACCCCAATATTGTCGAGCCCCAAAAAGCCGCCCTCAAAAATATTGTGGCCGGTGCGGTCTTTGCGGTTTACCCACCACGTAAAATTGAGCAACAAGCGATGGAATACGGTTTGCAAGAACGCGATGTCGCCCGCGCCGCCGCGCCGCTTTTGCTCCATCTTAAACACCCGAAAGGCCGCCCAGGCGTGCACCGGCGGGTTCACGTCTTCGAGGCGCCACTCGTAGGCGGGCAGCTGGCCGTTGGGGTGCATGTACCAGTCGAGGCACAGCAGCCGCAACTGGTTTTTGGCAAACTCCGGGTCTACCTGCGCCAGCGGAATGCAGTGAAATGCCAGGTCCCAAGCCGCGTACCAGGGATATTCCCAAGTATCGGGCATGGAAATGATGTCGTTGGCGTCCATCGTTTTCCAGTCAGCATTGCGGCCTTGCAGGCGCTCGGCTGGGGGCGGTGGGGAAGCCGGGTCGCCAGCCAGCCATCGGGGCACGTTGTAATTGTAAAACTGCTTGCTCCAAAGCATGCCCGCGAAGGCTTGGCGCTGCACCAGCCGCGCATCGGCGCTGGGCAGACTGGCTTGAATTTCGGCGTAAAACTGGTCGGCTTCAGTCTGCCGCTGCTGGATAATCGACTCAAAGTCAGCAAAAGGCTCCGCCAGATTAGGGAGCGCCAGCCGTAGGCGCACCGTGTGGGTAGCGCCGGGCGCCACCGTGAGCTGGTAGTGCGCGGCGGCCTTGGTGCCGGTGCGCGCCGGGTTCACGGCATCTGCTTGTTTACCAACCAAGTAATTGTTAATTCCATCCTTCCGAAACGGCTCTGCTGAAGGCGAGCCGTAGACGCACTCGCAGTTGGTGGCATTGTCGCAAAATAGCAGTTCCGATTCGCCCTCGGCATACCAGGTTAGCTCGCCAAGGTCGCGGTGCGCTACCTGCACGGTGCCTTCGGGCGTGGCCGTGAGGGTAGGGCGATAGTCATCGTAGCCCCAAGCCCAGGTGTTGCGAAACCAGATTTGCGGCAGCACGTGCAGCGTGGCTTCGTCGGGCCCACGGTTAACGATGGTGTACTGAATGAGCAGGTCTTCCGCGTCGGCCTTGGCGTACTCTACAAAGACATCGAAGTAGCGATTTTCAGCGAAAATACCCGTGTCGAGTAGCTCGTATTCGGGCTGCTTGCGGTCGCGCCGAGCATTCTCATCCAGCAAGTCCTGGTACGGAAAAGCACGCTGCGGGTACTTGTAAAGCAGCTTTTGGTAAGAGTGGGTAGGCGTATTGTCGAGGAAATAGTAGATTTCCTTCACGTCCTCGCCGTGGTTGCCTTGCGGGCCGCTCAGGCCAAATAGCTGCTCTTTCAGGAAAGGGTCCCGCCCGTTCCAGAGAGCCAGGCTGAGGCACAGCAGCTGCTTATCGTCGCAAAAGCCAGCCAGGCCTTCTTCGCCCCAGCGGTAGGTGCGGCTGCGGGCCTGGTCGAAGGTGCTGTAGTGCCAGGCGTCGCCGCCGGCCGAATAGTCTTCGCGCACCGTTCCCCACTGGCGCTCAGAGAGGTAGGGGCCGAAGCGCCGCCAAGGCTTTTGGTTGGCATCGGCTTCGTGGAGGCGCTGGTGTTCAGGCGTCATTCGTTCAATGGTTAACCTCACCCGCTAACCCCAAAAATGCTTGATGCGCATTTCCTGCGGAGAGGGGGAACTAGCTTTAGTTTCAGCAGCTAGCTAGTAAAATGAGTGGAAATGGCTAGTAGTGAAGCTAGTTCTCCCTCTCTCGCGGAGAGGGGGACTAGGGTATAAGGTAAGCCACAAGGACCCCCTACCCCCCCGTCGCGAAGCCAGGGTACAGGGTCATGCCGCCATCCATGAAAATGGTTTGGCCAGTGATGTAGTCGGCCTCGTCCGACACGAGCCAGGCAGCGAGGCTACCGATGTCGGCGGGGTCGCCGACGCGGTTGTAGGGAATGAGCGTCAGCAGCTTCTGCTCGGCTTCGGGGGTAGCCCAGGCGTCGTGGTTGATGGGCGTTTTGATGGCGCCCGGCCCGATGCTGTTGACCCGGATTTTGTGCGGCGCCAACTCCTGGGCAGTGCTTTTCATCAGCTGCATGATGCCGCCTTTCGTGGTGGCGTAGTTGACGTGGCCGGCCCACGGAATGACTTCGTGCACGCTGCTCATGCAGATAATTTTGCCGGCGGCCCGGCTCACATCGGGCTGCACGCCGCGCTTGATAAATTCGCGAGCTGCCTCGCGCAACACCAGAAACTGGCCGGTCAGGTTCACGTCAATCACTTTCTGCCACTGCTCCAGCTTCATCTCCACGAAGGGTGAATCGACCTGAATACCAGCATTCGACACTACAATGTGCAGAGTACCAAAGTGCTCGATGGCCTGCTGGAACATGGCCTGTACTTGGTCTTCCTTGCTCACGTCGGCGCCAATGGCGATGGCAGTGCCACCAGCATCAGTTATTTCTTTCACGACGGCATTGCCTCCGTCGGCATCGTGGCTGTAGTTGACGGCAACGGCAGCGCCGTGGGCAGCCAAAGCTTTGGCAACAGCAGCGCCGATGCCGGAGCTGGCGCCCGTGACAAGGGCAAACTGCCCGTTGAGGCGAGTGGAGGGGGTAGGCATAAATTTGGAAAAGAGAACAAGGAGACTACGCCGGCTAGGCGCCAGCAGGGAGAAAGTTGCCCTTAAGACGGCTAGAAGGTGGCGGAGGTTGTATAATTTGGCGGGGCTGCGTTGCACTAAGGCACCGCGGCGATTGAACCCCGGAGTTAGTCGGCAGAGTAGGCGGCGCGGCAGACTACACGGCGTGGCGTACGGGGTGGCCGGGTAGCTTTGGCTAAGTAGGTGAATTGCCAGACTGGCGCCCCGCCGAGCACCTTTTCTATTTTTTATGCGCACCCATTTACTGCGGCTGGCCCTGGTAGCCGCCACCTTCGCCACGGTCGGGCTTTCGGCTCAGGCTGCTACCCTGGCCGCTCCTGGCCAGACCACGCCCGCTCAAACTGCTCCTGCCCAAGCGGGCCG
>CALMOO010000113.1:0-7366 GCA_937871705.1 uncultured Hymenobacter sp. | reverse complement strand
CGCGGCAGCCGCGCCGACATGATGAAGGAGCTCAACCTCACCCCGGACCAGCAAACCAAGCTAACGGCCCTCATGCAGGAAATGCGCGCCCAGCGCGGCAACATGCAAGGCCCGCCCTCCGACGCCGACCGCCAAGCCATGCAGGCCAGCCGCGCCACCATGGAAGCCAAGCTCAAGGAAATTCTGACGCCCGAGCAGTACGCCAAGTACGAGACTATGCGGCCGCAACGCGGGCAGCGCCCGGCGGGCCAGTAGCCCGATATTCTGGTGCTAAGCTGTATTTCAGCAACCTTAAAAGGAACGTCATGCTGACGCAGGAAGCATCTTGTGGGGTTAGTAATTTCTATCGTTTGAGATTACTGCTACACGCGAGATGCTTCCTGCGGCAGCATGACGTTCCTTTTAAGGTTGCTGGGTACTTCTTGCCTTTCCGCCTACCCCCTCGCCTAGCTCCAGCGGCTCAGAAACTGCCCAAAAGCCTCTTTATATTGCTCGCCCACGGGGATGGTTTCGGTGCCGATTTGCACGGTGAGGCGGCGCACCGACTCGATTTTGTCGAGGGCCACAATGAACGAGCGGTGGATGCGTAGAAAGCGCCGGGCGGGCAGCTTTTCTTCCATGCTGCGCAGGCTCATGAGCGAGAGCAGGGCGCGGGGCGTGCTCTTGAGGTGCACCTTCACGTAGTCTTTCAGCCCCTCCACGTACAGGATGTCGTTGAGGGCCACGCGCACCAGCTGGTATTCAACTTTCAGGAAAATGTGGTCTTCCTCGGGGGCGGGGGTAGCGGCCTGCTCGGCAGCGCCATTAGTTAGCTCGGCGTAGGCGCGGGCCTTGTTGGCGGCGCGCAAAAACTCCTCGTAGTTGAATGGCTTCACCAGATAGTCGAGGGCATCGACTTTGTAGCCGTCAAGGGCATACTGCGGGAAAGCGGTGGTAAAAATGATGCGTGGCGCGCTGGCCTGCTGGCCCAGCACCCGCGCCAGTTCCAGGCCGGTTAGCTCCTGCATCTGAATGTCGAGAAAAGCCACGTCCACCTTTTCGGTTTGCTCGTGCAGTCCTTTGAGGGCTTCGACGCCACTACCGTAGCGGCCTACCAAGCGCAAAAAGGGGGTTTGCTCGATAAACGTGCTAAGTAGGGCCAGCGCCAGCGGCTCGTCGTCGACGGCAATGCAAGTGAGGGTCATGAAGGAAATTATAAGTTACGAATTAGAAATTATGAGTTGGCGGCTTTAGCGAAGCTTAGCAGCAACTGCCTCTGAACGGCCCAGCAATGCTAGCAGAATACAAGCGATTTTGTTCTGATACAGTCGCCGCTAGCCGCTCGGCGCAGCGAGCGATTCTGTGGCAATCAACTCTTCGCTTCTACCTCATAACTATTAATAGCCAGCTCTTTCCCAACGTACAAGCTCAGGTGCACAGCAAACTCATTTTCCGGGGTGCGCTCCGTCACACGCAGGGTGTACTGGCCGGGATAAAGCAAATCGAGGCGACGGCGAGTGTTGGCCAGCCCGATGCCATTGGAGCCGGCCAGGTCGGTGGCCGGCGCGGGCAGCAGGGTGTTGCGCACTTCTATTTCGAGTTGGTTGGGGGTAGGCTGACGCAGGCCGATGTAGATGCTGCTAGCTTGGGTAGCGGCCACGCCATGCTTAAAGGCATTCTCCACATAAGGTAGCAAAATCATGGGTGCGATGGCCATCTCGCGCACCGGCTCGGGGTGGTCGAAGGTGATGGCTACGCGGTCGGTGAGCCGCAGCTGCATCAGGGTAATGTAGTCTTGCACAAATGCCACTTCCTTGCTGAGCTGGGTAGGGCCAGCGGCAGTGTCGTAGAGCACGTAGCGCATCATGCGCGAGAGGCGATGCAGGGCCGCCCGCGCCCGCTCGCCGTCGATGAGCGTGAGCGAGTAGATGTTATTCAGCGTATTAAAGAAAAAGTGCGGGTTAATCTGGGCCTTTAGCATGGCCAGCTCGGCACTCACGCGCTGCTGCTCTAGGCGCTCGCGCACCTGGGCATCGTGCTGCCAGTGGCGCACCACTGTAATAGCCGTGCTAATGCCCAATACCAGCAACGTAATAAGCAGGCCCACAAAGTCGAAGCGATGAGAGGAGGGCCGGGGCGCGCCGATTCGTGGGCGGCCAGCATCAGGAATATTTCCGCCCGCCACGTGAAAGGCTTGGCGCATCAACTCGGGCAAGTGCAGGCTGGTTTCGAGCAGCCAGTTCAGACCAACCACCGCTAGAGTCGTGACCAACAGCGCCAGCACAAACCAGCCGGTGTGGCCGCGCAGCAGCAAACGCGGCACGCTTACGCCGGCCGTGAAGTAGAACGTGGCTATCCAGACCAGCAGCAGCACGCCCTGCTTCACCCAGTACTGGGGGGGTAGTACCACGTGGCTGGAAAAAGGCTGGAACAGCAGAAAAGTGAGTCCGAGCAGCCCCCACCCCAGCACGTGGATGAGTGGGGTGAGCGTGCGCCGGAGCGGCAGGGTGGCCATACATTAAGAATAAGTGAACCTATCAAATGTACCCGCCTAGCACCTTAGCCCGCTTACTGGCCCGACTAGCAGGCCCTTTTCGCCGACCGCAGGCCGACTTTGCTCGGTTGGCCGGGGCTGCGCTAGCAATGCGACGCGGCGTCTATCTTTACCTGGTGCGGTAGCCTGGCCTTGGCTGGCTGCTCACACTTTTATCCTCTGTCCGTTAGTCCCACCCTACCCCCCTTATAGCTCATGCTAGTTGCCCTGCCGCGCCCGGTTTGCCGGGCGTTTTCTGGGAGCCAGCGCGGCCCCGGCTTCGGCCGCTGGTGGCGCTGTGCGCTTTGGCTGCTACTGCTGGGGCCGGTGCTGCCTCGCCTGGCCAGCGCCGCCCCCGAAGACACGCTGGTCATCCACGCCAACCGGCCCGCACAGTACGTCAGCGAACCGTTTTACAGCGTGCTGGAAGACGCCACCGGCCGCCTCAGCCTGCGCCAGGTGGCCAGCCCAGCGGTGGCGGCGCGCTTTCGCACCCCAGTTAGTGCCGGCCAGCCACCCAATATTCAGCACCCGGCCAGCACCTACTGGCTGCGCCTGACCGTGCGCCACCCCGCCGCCGAGCCCGCCGACTGGTACCTAGAGCTGTACGACCCGCACATTGGGCGGGCCACGCTGTTTCGGCCCGTCGGCCCGGCCGCTTACGACAGCGTCACGACCGGCGCCACGCTACCCTTCAGCACCCGGCCGCTGCCCTACAAGAATTTTCTATATGCCCTACCCCCCTGCCCAGGCCGCACCACTACCTACTACCTGCGCCTGCGCTCCGACACGCGCACCAGCTTCCGAGCCATGCTGCACAGCGGCCCGGCCCTCATCCCCGAACTCAGCCTGCAATACTGGCTACTGGGCGGATTCTATGGCGTGCTCATCATCATGGCGCTGTACAATTTATTCCTGTACTTCTTCCTGAAAGAACGCTCTTACCTCTATTACGTGCTCTACGTGGTGAGCGGGGCGCTGCTCTTTTTGTCGGAAGACGGCCTGGGTTTTCAGTACCTGTGGCCAGGCAGTCCGCTGCTCAATCACTTTGTGGGGGCAGCGGCGCCGGTGTTGCTGCTGCTTAGCTTTGGGCAGTACGCCCGCACCTTCCTCGACACGGCGGCCCGCTTGCCAGCCCTCGACCGCGCCACCCGCTGGGTAGTGGCGCTGAGCGTAGCCTTGCTCGTGCTCGACGCGGCAGTGGTGCACTCGGGCTTCAGCTTCTGGCTCTACTTACTACCCTACGGCCTGCTCTACTACACTGCTCTGCGCGCCTACCGCACGGGGCTGCGGCCGGCGCGCTACCTGCTGCTGGCCCAGGCGCTGGTGGCGGGCAGCCTGGGCTTTCTCATCAGCCGCAAGCTGGGGCTGTCGTTCTACAGCAACGTTTACACTGTGTACAGCCTAAATGTGGCCTTCGTGGTAGAGGTAGCGGTGCTGAGCTACGCCCTAGCTGACAAAATTAAAGGCTTGATGGACACCACCCTGCGCACCCAGCACAGCCTGCTTAAGCAGTTACGCAAAAAGCATCAGGCCCAGCACCAGCTAGTAGAGCAGCTGCGTGAAAACCAGGCGCTCAAAGACCAGCTCAACACCGAGCTGGAGGCGCTGGTGGCCCGCCGCACCGACGAGCTGCGCTGCCAGAACGACACCATTGCGGCTCAAAACCGCGAGTTGCTAGAGCGCAACAGCTTGCTGGCGTTGCAGTCGGCTGCCATCGAGCAACTCAACCGTGACCTCAGCCGCGATTTGCACGACCAAAAGGCGGCGCGCATTCAGGCCCGGGAGGTCGATTTTGGCGAATTCAGTCAGCTCTACCCCGATAAGGACGCTTGCCTGCGCTACCTCGCCGACCTGAAGTGGCACGCTGGCTACCGCTGCCGCAAGTGCGGCCACGAAAAAAGCTGCGAAGCCCGCGAGCCCTATGCCCGTCGCTGCACGCGCTGCCGCTACGTCGAGTCGGCCACCACTGGCACGCTGCTTCAGAAATGCAAGTTCGCCGCTGAGAAAGCGCTCTATGCCGTGTTTCTGCTGCACACGCATCGAGGTCACTACGCCCCGGCCGAACTAGCGCGTGTGCTCGACCTGCGTCCCGCCACTAGCTGGGCCTTTGCCCAAAAAGTGCTGGCTGCGCTCCAACGCCGACGCCAAGCGCCCGACTATGAAGAGCACGAACCCTGGAATTATGTGCTGCTGGAAGTAGAGGCGGATGTAGAAACTGCCGAAACTAGCCAAGAGCAGTTAGCCGATTAGAACCGGTTGAAGCAATCGATTGGCCAACGTAAGCTCTTTAATAAGCCGGAATCGATTGCGATTGCTAAAACTGCTCACTTTTTTTCTGTGATAAAGCAGCTTTTCACCATTGTTTTTTAGCTTAAGGGTACGCTTGTCATGAACTGCCGCTACTATCAATTAAGGCAATAAAAGCCAGATTTTGCGTGTGTAGTAAGCGTAAACTTACTATTCAAGAAAGTAGCTGAAACGCTATTTACGCTGCATACGAAGGGTTTTTGGGTTTGCATCTGCTAAACAATACCCCCTAGCTTTGGCCCATCTTTCCCCACCCTTATATGAAGCAAAATCTTTACCGTACCGTGCTGCTTCGGCGCACGGTGGCACTGCTGGCTTGTGGGCTGCCTATAGGAGCGGCTTGGCCGGCCACGGCGGCACCCCGCTTTTTCTCTCCATCCCTACCCCCCTCGCTTGTAGCTAACGTGCCCGTAACGGGCCGTGTAGTCGGAGCCGATGGCACCGGTATACCGGGCGTGACTGTGCTCGTGCGCGGCACTAGCACCGGTACCAGCACCGCAGCCGATGGCTCTTTCTCGCTGAGCGTACCGGAGGGCAGCACGCTGTTGTTTAGCTACGTTGGCTACGTTTCCCAATCTATTCCGGTGGCGAGCGCCACGGCTGGGCCCCTCAGCATCACGCTACGCGAAACTGCCCAGGGTCTCGACGAGGTAGTAGTAGTAGGCTACGGCACCCAGGAGCGCGCCGACGTGACGGGCTCTATCGCCTCAGTATCGGGGCGCGACATCGCCTCACAGCCCGTAGCCGACCCTACCCAAGCGCTACAAGGCCGCGCTGCGGGTGTTACGGTCACTCAAAATTCGGGGGCGCCAGGCGGCGCCGGTGGTACTTCAGTTCGCATCCGCGGAATTTCGTCGGCTGGCAACAACTCGCCGCTGTACGTGGTCGATGGCTTCCCGCTGCCTACTTCCGATTCTAACGGCAATGCCGTTGAAAACCAGCTTAACTCTATCAACCCCAATGACATCGAAAGCATCGATGTACTTAAGGATGCGTCGGCTACGGCCATCTACGGGGTACGGGCTGCCAACGGCGTCGTCATCATTACGACTAAGCGTGGCAAGGCCGGTACTACCAACATCTCCGTTGACGGTTACCGGGGCTTTCAGCAGGTGTGGCGCAAGCTGGACTTGCTCAACTCGCAACAGTACGCTGTTATCAACAACGAGAGCCTGCTAGCGGCCGGCCAGCCCATCAATCCTAAGTATGCCGACCCTTCGTCGCTGGCTGTGAATACCGACTGGCAGAAGGCGGTATTCCGGCCCACGGCGGTTATTCAGAGCTACAACATCTCGGCCAGCGGGGGTAGCGAAAAATCGCGTTATGCGCTGAGCGCCGGCTACTTCCAGCAAGACGGTACCCTGAATGGCTCGACTTTTAAGCGCTTTACCATTCGAGCCAACGGCGACATCCAGCTCAATAAGTACGTAAAAGTTGGCAATAGCTTGGCCATAAGCCACCAGGAAGACCGTCAGCTAAATACTGGTAACGACGAGTTTGGGGTGCTGAATAACGTGATTCAGCTGCCGCCCACCGTGCCGGTGTATAACCCCGACGGGACTTACTACGAGCCCACCGCCACGGCTGACAACTTCGTTGAGCCCAACCCAGTGCTGCAATCGCTCATCACGAATGCTAAGTTCAGCCGCAACCGCATCATTGGCTCGTTCTTCGGAGAGGTAGAGCCGCTCAAGGGCCTGCGCTTCCGCACCAACGTGGGCGTCGACTTGATTTTCGACAACAATAACGGTTTCACGCCCTCGCTCGGACCCAACTCGCCCCGCTACTCGGTGGCCGGCGCTTATTCGTCGAGTAATTATAATCCGACGTATCTGATTGAGAATACGCTGACTTACGACCACACATTTGCCGACAAGCACCACCTGACGGTGCTGGGCGGGCAGTCGGCGCAGCAGTTTCAGTACACTTACCTGAGCGCCAACCGGTCGGGCTACCTCAGCAATAGCTTGCAGAATATCAATGCCGGGCCGGCAGCCAACCCCGCCTACCCCGTCACCAACGGCGGCATTGGCGTGGACCCGATTACCGACCGGCTGGCTAGCTACTTTGGCCGCGTCAACTATGAGTTTGCGGGCAAGTACCTGCTCACGGCTACAGCCCGCTACGACGGCACTTCGCAGTTTGCACCCGGCTACCAGTTCGGCTTCTTTCCGGGAGGCTCGCTGGGCTGGCGTTTGTCGGAGGAAAGCTTTATTAAGAATATCTCCACTATCAGCAACCTGAAGCTGCGGGGCGGCTATGGCAAGGTAGGCAACCCACTGAACGCGGGGCGTTTCGCCTACTTGGCCACCATCAACACTGGCATCAGCTACCCCTTCGGCTCGCCGGCAACGGTGCTCCAGGGTGCAGCCCCGACGCGTGGCGGCAACGAGCTATTGCGCTGGGAGAATAACTACCAGGCCAACGTAGGCGTGGATGTAGGCCTGTTTGCCAACCGCATCGAACTGTCGGTAGATATTTACACCCGCCGCTCGCCCAACCTCATCAGCAACGTGCCCCCTACCTTGGTGACGGGCACCTATG
>CALMOO010000112.1:11597-17662 GCA_937871705.1 uncultured Hymenobacter sp. | reverse complement strand
GTTCGTAGCCGGGCAGCCGCTGCGGCGCGTGCACCAGTGCGTATTTAGTGTGCTGGCCTTGGAAAGCGAGGCAGTGGACCCTAGGCTGTAGCTGAGCGTACCAAAGGGGGTAGGCGAGTAGCGCCAGCACAAGCCGTGTTTCGGCCGCCTGCGCTTCGTATTACAGACCATACAGCCCCCGCGGTAAAGCCTAACTAGGAAGGTCAGTCACGATGCTGCTTGGCACTAGCGCGAGGTAGCTTAGTTGCGCACCCGGCGCAGCTAGCGCATCAGGTAACCGCCAGCCCGGCCGGAGGCCGTATGTGCAAAACTTCCTGCCTCGGATTGGGATAGATGATGACGCCGGCCGTATTGCCAGATACCGCTTCCATACACTCACCTCAAAACTGCGCTAGGCTGTACGCGAAGGGGAACTGTCGACGCAGTACTCAGCGTCCGCAGTTCCCCTTTGTGTGGCAACAGTTTTTACTTTGCTACTTAGTTATCCTTTCGTTGAAGCTTGATACTTGTACGCCACGTATTCTGCTGCAGCATCAGGTAGTAGGCACCTATGGTTTGCATATAGGGCGACAAGTCGAGTTGCACTACGGAGGTTAAGCCAGGTAGGTGTACGGTGCCTTTAGCCAAGGGGCTTCCAAGCACGGAGACCAGCGTATAGTGCAGGTCGCCTTCCAACGCAGTGGGTAGTGCTATGGCTACCCGGCCATCGGCAGTTGGGTTGGGGTAGGCCGTTACCTGCTGTTGGGTAGCGGCGGCAGCGGCGGCAACAGCAGCGTCAAACGACTGACTTTTAACAACTATTCCGGCAGAGCCCGCATTCAAAACTTCAAGTGCAGCCAAGGTCGGCTGGTCAGCACCTCCATCACTGGGTAAAGCACTAAAGTTGATGGACAACACACCATCGCTCACGGTAACGGGTATAGTTTCGGTGGTCGCGGTATTGGCGCCTACCTTTTTGAAGATGTCGTAGTTATCGAGCACCTTGTTACCTTCGAAAGTCACGTCGAATACTCGCTGGCCAACTGCTGACCATTGCGTTTCGGCAAAGTGCAGAACCACTCTGTACTGCCCATTGGGTACTGTCAGATAGTAGCTGAATGTCTTATCGTTAGAGCGGCGCTCCGTTTGGTACAGCTGGTTATCGACCGCATTATTAATCGTGGCATTCGTCGACGCCGTGATACCTGGCGATGGCACAAAGTAGTTATCTGCCTCAAACACGCCTGCAGAGGTAGTGAGTTGCGCGCCCCCAACATTTAGCCGGTATACGGCGCTGGTAGACGAGGGGGCTTGGTCTATTACCGAAAACGTGGTCGTGATGGTAGTACCAGCCGCGCCATTACCCCCGCTCGCGGTATAAGCAGTCCCCTTGAGCGTGTACGCACCCGTGGCAGGCGTCCAGGTTTTGTCAAACAGCGTATATGGCGCCGAGTCGTCCGCTACTGTTTTGGTCTGAGCTCCAGTTAGGCTAAAAATAACGCTACCACTCATGGCAGAGGCCGGATTAGCACGGATGTTCAGGTTTCGAGTAGGCAGGGTGGCTAGATTAAGGGTTTCGCCTGCTACAAGGGTTCTGATGTCCTGCGCATTGTCGGCATTGACGAGTGTGAAGTTGGTTAGCTGGTTGGCGCCAGCCAGCATGGGCATAATAGTAGATGGCGCAACAGTCGCTACTGCTTCATCATCCAGGAAAAGGGCTTGCAATGTGCCTCCCGTACCATTTTGGTTATCAACGGTTAATGTTACATTTCCTTTGAAACGGAACTGGATAACATGGTTTTTACCCGGGTTCTCGTTGATGTAGTACGTGGCAGCTGGGGCCGGCTGGCCTTGAGGAGTCAGAGTAACTTTGCAGGACCGGGCGTCGGCAAAACGAACCGGGCAGAACGCCGTGAGATAGTGCCAATTGTTGTCACTTACGGTGACGTTGATGCTCCCCGCCGTATTGCTATAAAGGCTGTAGTCGGAGCCAGCTACGTCATCTACTTTAAATAAGTACTTAGCATAGTTGTCATTACGCCAGCCATTGCCCTTGCTCACAGTAAATGGAGCGCGCACATTTACTTTGTCAGTACCGGCTCCACCCCAGTTGTACAGCACGTAGCCCTTACTGCCCACACCATCGAGCAGCAGTTTGTCGGGACTATAGTGCATAGGCTGGGTCACGCGCAGGGCAGGCTGACCAGCAGCCGGAGCTGCCGAATTAACGGGTAGTTCGATGTAGTTGCTAGCTGTATTACCTACCAGTTGCACGTTCACGTTTGGGTCGTGTGGTATTGCGACCTCTTCTTCCGAGGTGGCACTGGCTCCGCTGGCTTGTTTCGCCTCAACCACTACGTAGTAGTTAACGTCATTGACGAGGTTGCCAAGTGTGTAGCGATTGGTAGTGAGGCCAGTGGCCGCCACAGTGTAGGGGCCGCCAGGCGTGCTGCCATACTTTACGTTGTAGCTAGCAGCACCAGGTACCGTAGTCCAGCTTAGCTGCACTTGGCCATTACCAGGCGTCGCGGTGACTTGCGTCGGAAAAGTAGCCGTCGGGTTGGTCAAGGCAATAGTACTGTTCAGTGCTCCCGTACCAGTAGCCTCCTGAATGGTATTCAAGCCTACCAGATGCCAGCGCATAGGGCCATGACCACCTTCGTCGTTGACCCACATGTAGGTTTCGCCATTTTGCACCACCATCGTCGGCGATACGCCGTTGCCGGCTGAGCCACCTAGCACACCATCGCTTGCCGTATGCCCCACAGTTGTTTCGCCAAACTGCCCCACGACCAAGCCGTCATCGTAGAAGTGCATCCACTGGCTAGCCTGCTGGCCGCCCCAGAATTCACCATGATAGCCATATACGATGTTGCGGCCAGTAGCCATCACCACATTGCCTGCGTACTGGACTCCATTACCGATATCATAGCTGCCTTTGCCATCGAGCGCACCAGTAGGCGCCGCTTTCCAGAGCCAGGAATTACCACCTAGCTTCACGGCCCCCAGGTGCCAGTTGTTATTTTTAGAATAATCAAACGACACAAGCATCCCACTTGAGGTAACGGGAGTAAGCACATCACCAAAGCCGCCTGGACGGGGGTAAGGGTCGTTAGTTCCGGTAGCCGCGCTCGCCAGAAAAGAGGGGGGAGCCCACTGTGGGTTGTTAGCGCCATCGAAGCCCGTAAGTGCCCGCTTTTGCCAGGTTACTGTGCTATTAGTTGGCGGGTTGTAAGGCACTAAGTTGAGTGAGCCATTGGGCATAATGGTCGGAGAAGCCCCTTTGAGGCCGGCATTAGGCTGAATACCAGTTGTCCGCAAGCGAGTTCCTACCAACTCTACTAGCTCTTGATAATTTAGTGCGGGTAGCGACACCAGCGCGTACGTACGCCCATTCGATAGAGTCGTTACCTGCCTTAGTCCTTGAGCGAAACCTTGGTACTTACTATCTAGCCCCGCCCGCCAGTTGCGAACCAACGTCCACGAGTCGCCGACTGGGCGGCTGTAATCGACCTGAAATTCCAAGAACTCACTGAATACCCGAGCTGAATTATTGGCATCAACCGACGCTACGTAGGCGTGCGACTGGTACATAATCTGGTTGATGTAGGAACGAGCGGCCGAGAAGTGCAAACAGCGGTTGTTACCAATATCACCCACCCAAAAAGAATGGTCAGGCGCAATCGTTACGAATGTTGTTTCTCCTAACTCCGATTGGTTAAACCAGAATTTATCATTGCGCACTTCATTGCCGTTGGCGGGGTAGCCGCCTGCTTGCCCATATGTCCACTGTGCTGCACCATCACGGTTGTAAGCTTTTAGCTGCTGGCTGTTACCACCATCAGCCACTAGCACCAAGTCCTCATTAGTAGGGTCAGTAGCCAGTGCCAGCGGATTAGCAAAGCCCGTAATAGTAGCTGCAACAGTGGGATTAGTCAATAAGTTGGTGTAGCGTACCACGCTTGTACCCACTATGGCCCACAAGTCACCGTTCGGCGTAATACTCAGAGAGCCCGGGCTATTTGCAGGAATGCTACGCAATGGAATACCACTTACCTTATCAAACAGACGAATTATATTTTGCCGGCGATGCGCCACAGCTAAGACGCTACCACTCTTCTGCACTGCCAAGCCTGTGGCTGCATTTGAAAGCACAGTGAAACCAGCGGTAGCAGGCTTGTCGCTATTTTGGTCTAGGTCGATGACGTTTGTGTACGTCTGGTTAGAGTTATCACCATTCAGATGCACTGTTTGGCCAGCTATGAATGTTACTTCCGAGTTGTCGCGCACTTTTACTGCGCTCACAAACGAGATAGGCTTGCCTACTCCCCCCTCATTGTTTGCCATATATACATTGGTGCCGTCAGTATCAACTAGGCTGAACGACGTCCAGCCATCGACACGGCCGGCGTTGTGTACATAACGCGGCGTGTTGTGCGCAAAACGCCGAAGATTGTACTGCCCCTCGTTAAAGCCCGATACTAAGAACATAGCGGTATCAGTAGCAGTCATATCACGAATGGGTAAATAGCCATTATACACGTGCGGGCCTGATTGAGCCTGCGAAGTATTTCCAATGGCACCTTCCCACATATATTGTACATTATGGTAAAGTAGTTTTATTTGATATTGCCCAACTACTGCGGTTGTACCATTATCATCTTTACCGTCCCATGTTACAGTGTAGCTACCCGCTGCATATGGCTCGCGGCGCCACAAAGTCCGCACCAGAGTTCCATCCGGTCTATAGACGCCGGCACTGGTTGTATAGCTCTTATCAAGGGTAAACTTGATGCTAGTTTGGGCTGTCACTGAGCTTGTCAATGACAAGCAAGCAAGACATAACAAAATGATGCGAAACGGCGAAAAAAGATTACACTTTTCAATTATTTTCATAATGTTTAACATGGTTGCACATTACAAATGTATTGAACAAAAAACCGAATTACGAAGCTTTAACGCATATATAATATAAACTTTCTAATTCGGTCAATTCAACCATCGGCAAAAACGCGCCCTATTAATATTGTATTAATTTTATTTATAAATACTGCATTTTAACAGCAGCAGCATAGTAGTATTATTAAAAAACAACTCTTGTTAAGTCCTAGGTATAGACGCCTTGCAGCAGATGTTTCGTAGGCAGGATCACCCGTGCCAGTGAGCAAAAAAAGACTGCCGTATTCAGAACTGCCGAGCTTAGCAGTTCTGAATACGGCAGTCTTTTTTGAATTATAAAAACTAACGAAATAGTCACTAACTACTACCTGCCAGCTACTATTAAGCTTTAGTACGCACCATCCAGGACTCGTATATTTCCTCGAACGTAGTCCGCAAATTCTTTGTAATATCCCATTTCGGATAATGGGCCTTCATTTTACTCAAGTCCGAGATATAGCAAATATGGTCACCCGAGCGATTTTGGTCAACATAATCATATTGCATCTTATTGCCTGAGATATCCTCAATAAGCTTAAATGCTTCAAGGATGGAGATAGAATTTTCACGGCCGCCACCGATGTTATAAACCTCCCCTACCCGCGGCGCCTCAATGAACTCCTCCATAAAGCGCACCACATCATGCGAGTGGATATTGTCACGTACCTGCTTGCCTTTATAGCCAAAGACGGTATACTTACGCTCTTCTAAGTTACACTTGATAAGGTAGCTCAGAAAGCCATGTAGCTCTACCCCTGAATGATTAGGTCCAGTCAGGCAGCCTCCGCGCAGGCAGCAGGTAGGTATATTGAAGTACCGGCCATACTCCTGCACCATCACATCGGCTGCTACTTTCGAAGCCCCGAAGATAGAGTGCTTAGACTGGTCTATACTGAAAGATTCCTTTATACCGTTATAATAGCTGGCATCAGCAAAGTCCCAGCGTGTTTCCTGCTCGACTAAGTTCAGGCGGTTGGGCGCATCGCCGTACACCTTATTAGTGGACATGTGCACGAAGGTTGCTTCGGGGCAATGCTGGCGGGTAGCTTCCAGCAAATTAAGTGTACCTACAGCGTTCACATCGAAGTCGTCGAACGGCCGGCTAGCGGCTAAGTCGTGACTAGGTTGCGCAGCCGTATGCACGATGG
>CALMOO010000112.1:290-11587 GCA_937871705.1 uncultured Hymenobacter sp. | reverse complement strand
GATGGCATGTGGGCGCAACGTAGCGAGAGTCTCACTTACGGCCATACGGTCACGAATATCTAGCTCAACATGTTCAAAGTTGCTAAAATCGGCTAAGAGACGCAGCTGGTTCCAACGAGTATCACCATTAGGACCAAAAAAATCCGCTCGCATATTATTATCGATGCCATAAACCTGCCAGCCATTCTGGCAGTATTTACGCACAACCTCGCTGCCGATAAGCCCACTAGAGCCAGTAACTAAAATCTTTTTCATATTTTGGATGGTGTATTAATTAGGTTAGATGGTGAGCATCGTTCGACTAGAATGAACTATTGTAATTCGGCTATTTTGCTAAATACATTACTTAACACAGGGTTACGGTCAAATTGCTGCACGAAGCTATAAGCATTCGCTTTATAGGACATAAACGACTGCTCATCATGTAAATATTCAGTAAGTAGACCTTGCATATGGTCGATGTCACCGAAATCAGCAGACATACCTACCCGGTTGTTTGTAATCACTTTATAAACTTCCGAATCTTTATCAGCCGAAACAAATATCAGTTTTTCTTTTGCCATTATCCCTAATAGCTTAGAAGGGAAATATACATCACCTGAATCTTTCTTCTGCGACAGGAATATGATATCGGCGTCCGATAGAAAATGAAAGTAGTCTTCCTGAGATAAAAAATCAATAAAGTCCAAATTACACGTCTGCTGTAGTTTAGCATATTGCTTAAGATTATCTATATCCCCACCTTGGCCGATAATTAAGAAAGCTACATCCTCATGGTCTTCAAAACGCTTGCACAAATCAATCAACACTGATAAACCTTGCTTAACACCCACATTGCCTGCATACCCAACTATGGTTTTGCCCAGGTACTTAGGAAACTTCTGCCGAAATACTTTCTCCTGTCCTTGCCTATTGGCATCAGCAACGTTAATCCAATTAGGCCACAAGTATACTTTATCGTTCTGAATACCTTTATTGCGCACTATATCAATCATTGCAGTTGATATAGATGCCACCATATCCGATTTGCGATAGCTAAATTTTTCAAGTGCTACCATCGCGTCCATAATGGGCAGCTTACCTATCATTCCTAGCGACTTAGCGGCATCAAGTTGTAAATCCTGCACATTAATGACCAATTTACTACCCCATAACTTGCGGAATATCACGCCAATTACTCCTAAATTGATGGGGGTAGTAAATAACACAATAGTATTCTGTTTACCAGCCCGCATAAAGTTAACGAAAGCAAAAAGCAGGAAAGATACCTCCTGAACCATACGGGTAATGGTAGTTACTTTCTTGGGCACGTACAAATAACCTCGTAATACTTTAATGCCTTTATAGAAATCAGTTCTAAATAGTTTCCGCTTATCTTCTGGCCTTTTCTCCCATTTAGGATACCACGAAAAGCCAGTCACAACCGTGACTTCATGCCCTTGCTCAGCAGCATAGACGGCAAAGTCAGTTGCGTATAATGCAATACCACTATGGTCGGGCGCAAAAGTCATACTACTAATGAGTAATTTCATTTGAGGCTGGTGCTAAGAAGGTGGGGTAATATGGAATATAAAGAATAGCCAAGTTTACGATTTCATTAGTCGCTCTCGAACAAATACCGCAGGATTACCTGCGTAAATACCCCAGGCATTCAGATTGCGAGTAGCCACTGAGCCAACCGTTAGAATGGCGTGACTGTGGCAGGTAACTCCTGGGCACACTACCGACTGCGCTCCTACCCACACGCCATCTTCAAGCACAATCTCCCCTAAGCGATAAGGAAAATCGCTACGAGTATAATCGTGATTGCCAGTCAGAAGCAAAGCTCCTTGCGAGAGCGTGACGTGGTGGCCAATAGTAACATCAGCTAGATTATCAATCCATACCGCTTCTCCCAGCCAGCAATGGTCACCTATAGTAAGGCGCCAAGGATTTTTTACTCTGGTTTTGGGTTTAATTACCAAACCTTTACCAATGCGTGCTCCAAACCAACGCAGAAGTACGCTCTTTAAGGCATAAGGCCAAGGCACCGCACTGTAGAAGAATGTGTAGTTTACCAAATACCACAGAGCGACTTTCCAGGTGGGGCTACCAACCCGGTAATCACCGACGCTAAAACGCGACAAATCTGTTTTGACGGGTGAATAAGTGTGCATCATGAAATCTGTGGAGAGAAAATCTCAGTCTTTATAGGTGCGGGCTGTGGCTTGTTTTTGAGTGAATTTTCGTAAAGCTTAGCGTCTACTAGAAAACGATACCAAAAACCCTGCAGGAAATGCCAAACCAAACCTGGTTTACCATCTAAAAAACCTAGTAAAAAAATGTAACGGTATAGAAAGTAAACCATTACCCGTAAAAATAAAGGCATCTTGCTGTACATATTCTCCTTCATCCACCTTTTGCGTGAGTACTGCTGACCCGTAAGGGTGGACTCTACATTTTGTGTCGAAGTAGTTTTAGTATAAATAGCTTGTAAATCTAGCATCTCGCGTGTGGCGTAATGATTGTGTTTATCAATCCACCAAGTGAGATTATTTAAATTATGGTCTACCATGTCATGTTCTAAAGTCTCTATATCGCCTCCCTCTAGTACTACATGCTCGTCCATCCATCGGTCTTCAACCACCGCTTGGCCAGTACGCCAAATACGCAGTAGCCTGTGTGGGTAGAAACCACCATGGCGTATCCATCGGTCCATAAAATAGACACGACGCTTGATAATAAACCCACCTACTGAACTAGCCACTATCGGCAATTTTTGCTTTATTTCTGTGATTAAGTCAGGGAGTAGGTATTCGTCACAATCCATCCGCATTGTCCAGTCAGTATTGATTGGACAGTTAGCAAGTGCCCAGTTGAATTGAACACTATGATTAACCCATTTATTTTGAAATATCTGCGCTCCCATCGCTCTAGCTATAGTGCAGGTATTATCAGTTGAAAAACTATCAACAACGAGGATAGATGAAGCAATACCTTGCAAGCTGCGAATGCATCGCTCAATATGCTTCTCCTCATTAAAGGTGAGAATAATAACTGATATTGAATCCATGATACTTATGTTAGTTGGTGAACAGGGGCTTTATAGAGGTCAAGATACTGTTGGGCTAAGTAGCAATCTTCATATTCCTTATTTATTGCAGCTGGTGCTAAATTATTTACTACTTGTATTTTATTCTTATCACGGATAGCATCGTTCAACGCACGCACAATATCTTCTTGCTTCATTGTAGTAACCCAACCGTAATCATTCTCTACCACAAACTTATAGAGCCCTACATTTTCACTTACTAATACCGGAGTTCCAGTTGACAATGCCTCAATAACTACAATAGCAAAATTCTCACTGTATGACGTTAAAGCAAACAGATCCAACTGTGAAAAAAAAACGAATTTTTCCTCACCATTTTTCCAACCTAACCATTTTACTTTGTCGGCATTACCAGTTGATTCGGTCAATGCGTGTAGTTCTTTCGTGTAATCTTCGCTACCGGCACCGGCTACCAGCAATTGGTACGGAGTCTGCACCTGTCCGAGTGCTCGAATAAGCACATCTAAACCTTTTTTTGGGTCAACACGTGATAAAAATCCGATGGTAAATACTTCGTTATGAACACGACGGTGCTTATACTTCGGTAGCGCTACTAAATTAGGAATTACCTTTCCCTGCCAATTAGGTATTATTTCGCGTGACTCTTCCCATTCCATTTCAGTAGAGACGTGCAAGATAGATTTGGCTAACAGACGCTTACCTACTAAACGATGTAGCCACTTCTTCTTACGCGAATTATTTGTGCTCAAGATATATTTACTGAGCATACCATGTGGTGAAATAACTGGCTTTATGCCATGCTTACGGCAAACCCAAGCAGCTCCAATGGTTAAAATATTCCACCAAGAGTGAATATGCACCACGTCGAAAGTGACGACATTTCTGTCTAATTGTCGCCAAAGTGCTGGAGAGGCATGAGTATGGTCACCAGTAACACGCTTGAAGTAGTAGACCTTAACCCCATCTACAATTGTCTCTTCTCCAGTAGATACCATTAATTCGGTGGCCCCATTAGCGGTTGTGGTATACACCGTAACGGAGTGCCCCATCGTAACTAGCGTTTCGGCAAGTTGGGCGATGACAACGATGGGACCACCATATATAAATGCTGGCTTGTAAGAAGGCACAATGAAGAGAATATTCATCTGTTTTCTCTAATTAATAGGGAGAAATACTTAAGTTTCAAAAAACAAACCCTTCGGACCGCGTAAAATATTTTGCCGTTTTTGGTAATTCGCGCAAGGCCTTGGCCGGCACTCCACCATAGAGCGTCCACTCGGTTGTGAAAGCTTTATTTAATAATGATTTGGCTCCAAGAAGCGAATGAGGGGGTAGAACAGCTCCACCAAGGACTACCGAATTGGTACCGACAAAAGTGTAGGCTCCGATAGAGATAGGTGCACTATCTTGTCGGTTTTCAAACACGTCAATAGAATGGGTCAGAAACTGGGTTTGATAACCTGCGATAGTTGCAAAAGGACCTATCTCAATTGCATTAGTACAATCCAGGTGATGATTCTTAGTGATAGCAGCCGATGCACCTACCCGCAGGCAGGCCCGTCGACTAAGTTGGTGTCGAAAATGAAGCGACACGCTATCGGTTGGAAAGCCAGTTATCCAATTATTACGCCCAATAGTAGCATGGGCGCCCATCTCGATAAGGTCGAGGTGAATAGCAACAGTAAAATGCCCTATTCGAGAATGCGCCGCCATAACAAGCTTATCTGGAAAAATCCAGGCGAGACCAATGTGAGCCGTTGGATGAATTTCGAAATGGAACCATTGTTCTAGGGCTCGCCGGCGCAAGGACCACGGCAGTAAGTATGTGAGTATTTTTAGAATCAAAGCAGTACAGTCTGGGTTTTGGTGAGAGCAAACAGATTGAGATAAGCATCTATCATAGCAGTTGGCTCGAAGCGCTGACAGTTAATAAAACCTTGCTTAATAAGCGCTTGCCGGGCATCATCGTTGAACAAGCGTAGAAAAGCTTCGGCGAAGTCCAGTGCATTATCTGGTGAAGCGTGTAGTGCAGCGCCACCACTAACCTCAGGCATTGGCGCTATATCACTGGCCAGAACGGGAGCTCCGCAAGCCTGAGCTTCAATAACGGGCCAGCCAAAACCTTCTGCGTATGAAGGGAATATAAAGGCAGCGCAGGTGCTATACAGCGCAACTAATGTCTCATGGCCAGGACTCACTACAGAAATCACTCGCGATTGCAAGCTGAGTGCTTCGACACGGGCCAGCAGACCCGCATCGAGAGGAGCGCCAGCAAAGCAGATGTTACCTACCCAGCGATCGCCTAATGCAGCAACCATATCCAAGAGCAACACTCGGTTTTTACGAGGCAGGTCGGAGCCAACATGTAGAAGAAAGGGTGTAGATGGGTCTACTCCGGCGGCTTGTAGCTTAAGGGCGGCCTGGACCTGAGGCATTACCCAAAAGTTGGCGTTAAACCCATTGTGAATAACTCTCCAATCAACAGCTGTTGTGGCAGGAGGAACGCCTATTTCACGTAATTGATTAAGAGTGAAATTTGACACGGCTGCGAGCCGCCTAGCACGAAGTAGACCAGCCAAAATCCAAGTTTGTAGCAGCTGGCCCATCCGTGAGGCCTTTACATGGGCATCCGCATACCCCAAGCCTCCACGAATAGCTAGTACGTCGTGGCAAGTAATTCCGGTCTGGGCTGCCGGCAAATGGCTTAAATAAGGTGAGTTTGAATGGTCGCAAATATGAAAAAAATACTTATTAAATTTCTTGCCTCGCAAACGCAAGCGTAACACCAGTGGGAATAACAGCCATTTATCTAAGTAGCCAAGCCACTTGCCAATGCCAGCATCAGTCTGCTTGGCTAATGCTCCAAAAAAGACTATAGGCAACCATATCTCTGTTTGAAGGCCTGCTTGGCGAAATCCTTCATCCAACATGGATGCAAAGCGCTGCATGCTTTCTTGCCTATCGGGAAGGTAGTTTCCAATTAAGATTATTGGCATACTAATTTTTTGGTTAAATCAGCGGGCGGCATCTTGGAGGCATAGCGAGTGGGCGAGCGCAAGGAAGCTATTATCAGGCCCGAGATGAGTGTTGAAAACCCTAATGCAGTAGGCTGTGCCCATTGCGCTTGCGGAATCATCAAGAGGCCATTGCCAAGTAGTATCCAAGGTAGCAGGTCATCTTGCCGCAGCCGCTGGTAGCAGGCCACTGCTAACTTCACGCACAAGGCCATACGAACGAAGATGATACCTATACCGAGCCAGGGCCCTAGCTCCCCAATTAGGCGCCCCCACTCGCCTTCTGAGATGAGGAAAGCTCGGTCGCCGGTGAGGATAGCACTGCCAGCGTTCGTACCAATACCGATGCCATAGCCAAAGAAAGGCTGCTGAGATGAATTGTTCAGGGCGCCAATCATTCCTCCCAAATATCGGTCCCCTAATGAGCCACTTAGGCCTCCCTCAACGTCGGAGGCGGCGGTAAAGCGACTAATGAAAGCTTCGATGGGTGTTTGTAATACAGCTACTTGGCTCAGGGCTACTAGCACCACTACCATCCCTACCCCCAGCAGCAAGAGTCGGCCGAAGTTCCTAGGTCTACGTAGCAGCCCAATCACTGTAAACAACAGTGCGACTGCCACAAACAGCAATAAGCTGCGACTAATGGATAGCGGTATGGCTGCCAGCAAGCCAATAGTAGCTGCTACGAGAACCAACCGGTTAATGCGTTGAGGATGAAGCCAAAAATAAAATATAAAGCAGGCTACCAACCCAAAAAACATGTGCGTGCCAATAGTGAATGAAAAGGTAGCAGGCGGACGAAAAAAACCCATAGCGCCGTCGAAGCCTGCGCCAGCCATGTCACCTCCTACCCCCCTATTTACCCAAGCAGATTGTGGACTGTAAAACTGTGTTGCGATGAGAACAGCCATGGGAAAAGCCAGCCATACCAGCGCCGCACCAATTTTCAGCACATCTGTACGGTCAAAGACGCGCCCAATCACAAAAATGAGTGGGAAGTGTAGCAGTAGAATGCGCGCGCCGTAAAGGGTTACTATCAAATTGCCATGTCCTACTAGCAACGCACTGAATATACCTAACACAGCAATAGCAACTGTACCAGTGAGATAAGGATTGGCAGGAAGAAGCCCGCGGCGCCAAGTTGCAACTATTAGCCACAGAGCAATAGGGTCGCGCACGACAAGTAGGGGGGTTGCTAATCCGGGCAATATCCACCGCCGCAATGCCCCTTCGAAAATGATAAGTAGTACGTACACCCAGATACCCCATTTTAGGATACGAGTAGGATTGAAGGCTACCTCCTGGTCCGCTATTAACCAAGCACGCCCTGCCCGAGAAGCAGTAGAAGGAAGGGGAGCGTATATAGAAGCCATTGAGAACTAGAAATAGCAACAGATAAAGTAGTTAGCGCAGACAGCACAAATACTACACCAACGATGACTCGCCTAGCAAGTCGAAAACGCGAGCACCATAGCTTTGCCAAGTGTAGCTAGCTGCGTGCTGCCGAGCTAAGCGACCCATTTCCGGAATAGCGGCTCGGTTATCAAGAAACCAGGTCAGCTTTTCGGCAAGTGCTTCGGGCGAGCGAATAGGCACTAAAAAGCCGGTTCGGCCTTCTTCTATTAAGTCGTCACCGCCTGTGTTAGACGTTATTAGAAGAGGTAGTCCTTGGCTCATTGCTTCCTGCATTACCAAAGCCCGTCCTTCCACAATAGAAGGCAAACAAAACACGTCGCAGGTGCGCATTAGTGCCAGCACTTGCTCGTGCGGACGACTGGCCTCGTATATGAAGTTTGGCAGCTCCTGGCGGTAAAAGTTCATAGAAGCTTGTGGACTACCAAGCAGTACCAACTCCAGGTCGGGCCGATTGAGCAAGCGTACTGCTGCAAATAAATCGCCTAAACCCTTACGCTGCCCAAGTGACCCAACAAAGAGCACTCGTAGTGGACGTGACTGACCGCTACTTGGTCTAGGCGGGTTTGCTACCCCCATAGGTGAGCCAAAAGGTACCATTATTGTAGGTTTGCTACGCGCCCAAGCCGGCAACGAATCCATAACGAAACTACTCGGCCCGACTACTACGTCAGCTAGTTCTAATTCACGCGTCTTGCGCTCCAGCTTAGCCGGCGAGTCCTGAATGCCGCCGCCTAGAGTGGAAGCCCAGCGGGGTAAGCGGGCTGCTTCTTCCAACATCAAGCGCCGGCCAGTTTCCCAATACGCAATGGGTAAATCGTAAATGCAACGCATGCCCAATGCTTTGGCTTTGATAAAAGTCGCCAAGGCTCCGTCTTCATACGCATATACTGTATCGGCTCCTTGACTAGCTTTTAAGTACTTGAGCCGACGAGCTACAGCTTGGTCAAAATCCTGATAAACAGCATCCGTGCTTGCCCATCCTTGCTCGTGCCGCACATGGCGCTCTAAACCTAAGCGCGGTAATATTAGGCGGCCTAGCTCACGTACTGGCCGCGTCCAAAGCTGTTCGTTGGGTACGGTGTAGGTACGCCGCAACCACTCTTGGCATAGCCGAGAGGGCAGCAGCCTTAGCCAAGCTGCCTGAGAGTCTACAGCCAACGTCGTATTGAACTCGGCCAACATATTCCCTTCAAGCAACGCCGCCAAAATGGCTCGGACATTACGATTGCCAGTTGGATGCGAAAGGATAACTTTCATAATATTATGCAAATAAACAAGCAAGATACAAATGAAAGCTCCTCTTTAAATAGGCTCTTGAAGCCAGATTTTCATAGCTTTGCCAATGGTATCCCAGCTGCGCGTAGACCAAAACCAGGCATGCATTTGGCGGCGACGACGCTCACCTTCACTATTAGATACTAGGGTCGGGTCGGCTAGTACTTCGGCGGGGTGCAGAAAAGCAGCGCCGGGCGGCTGGTCTAGTGTGGCATCAACTTCGCAAATAATCGGCACAGCGTGGGCCGCAAGTGCGGCAAACGTACCCGATTTCTTGAGTCCGTCTATATTCAAACCTACCAAAGCAGCTTCGGCCTTAAGCATTTGCTTCGATACTTCAGCCGGCTCCAACGAGCCCAACTGTACAAGTACATTAGGCCCTAGGTGGCTGGCTATAAGTTCGCTTTCCTGACAAGCATAAGTGGTATTGACAGGCCCTATTGAGTAAATGCAATGCAGTACTCCTTGCTTGTACATGGCTTGCAGCAATGGCAAGTGAGCTTCTATTGCCCAAAGCCGGGTATGTGATAATCCAAATACCAACCAACTGCCCGACTTCCGCGCGCTCTTTAAGCCTACTTCAGGACTAGAAGGGAGAATATTAGACCCAATTGCATTAAGCCAAATATCGTCTCGCTGAAGCAATTGCTTGAGTTTGTGCTGTTGTTCGGCATTGACAACTGCTACTCCCCCGGCCAACTTCCCGATGCGGTGCATAGTCCAGCGCGTAATCTTGCTTCGCAGAGCATGGTGCAGGGGTTGATTAGGGCTGCCATTCCATGTCTCGTGAAAAAATACGAAAACTCGTTTATGCTTAGCCTTGGCAAAACGGCGTAACGCTAGTAGCAGATTTACAGGCAACCCTGTCTTAGCGTAGCTATTTGGAGTATAGTTGAGTAACACATCATATGATTCCGAGTTGATTGTGGCTTGTGCAAGCAGTTGTTGCCAACGAGCTATTTTGATATTACCACCGCTTTCCGAAGTGCTAGGCATACGCTCCACTCCAATAGTTACCGTATCATAAAACTTGGCTAGTTCCTGAGCTGTCTGATATGCGTAATCGCTTACCCCACATACTTCAGGAGGAGCTGTAGGAGTGATAATAAGTAATCGATTATTTGATAAGTTAGGCATACTAATAGTGTGCAGAAAATAAGAATAAAGCGAGCAAGAATGGTTTAATTAAAATAAGCTTCGCGATAGAATTCCATGGGCTTGAGATATTGAGCCAACGAGGTGCGGCTTAGTTCGCCGCGAACCCGGTATTCCTCGCTTGTCATGGCAGCAGCCTCTTGCATACAACGCGCCAAGTCAGTAACATCGCCAGGCTCAGCAATTAAGGCAGCTTGCCCACCCGACTCTGGCAAGCCCCCATCGCGGGTTACAATGGCGGGAACGCCGACATTACGGGCTTCAATGGGCGTTAGGCCCATGTCTTCCTGTGTGTGGGCCGGTGCTAACAACCACCGCGTCGATGAGAGGTAATCTTGCTTGCTAGCATCGTCCACAAAGCCCGGCATGCGCACATCCTTCAATCCTAACTCTTCAATAAGGCCAAGCACCACTGGCTTCAATGGGCCATCGCCTAGTAGCGTCAGCGGCCATTCTTCGACTGAAAACTTGCTAAGGGCGTAAGCCTTAAGAATTTCTTCGATGCCTTTGTTATTAATCCATCGCCCTACGAACAAGAAGCCTTTCCGCTTTTCGGGGGGGCACCATTGCTGGGGCAGGCGGCAGACAGTTGGTACACAGTCGCTCCGGGTTGACTTAGCGTCTGGCTCCCACGTACACCAGACAAAGCGCGAGTTGTACCAGCGGCGATGAGCTAGGTTGATAGATACACCCCAAATAATATTGTGCAGGTTGAATTCGGGTAAGCGGCGATTATGAACGGTTAAAAACACCTTTTTTGCTAGCATGCGAGCCGGAAAAACGATATCAGGCGGCATGTTCTGCACATGCAGTACATCAGCCCACCTTATCAAACGCAGTAGCTCCGATGAGCCCCGCTGCACGTAGTACACCTGACGGCATACGTTTTCGGCCAAATGCCGCAGCTCATCCTTGAAGGTAGCTCCTTTAACCAGCTTGAAGCACAAGCGTACCTCAAACTCCGGCCAGGCTTCGGCCGCCTCGGCTAGGGCTATCATAAATGCCTCAATGCCGCCATAGCCGCCTTGGGAGGCCCCAATAATGAGCAATTTTTTTGGAGATTTAGCCATTATGAATGCGCGGGTTGTGTTTCTGATACAACCTGTCTGCAAGTTGCGGCCTCATCAGCGCTAAGTTTCAATAGCTGCGAGATGCCATAGGCAACATGCATAAGTAGTTGTACCAAAGCCACGTAAATATCAAGCTTAAAAATGCCCTGCAGGGTAGTGATGTCAATAAATAAAACCCCGCACCCGATAGAAGCCAAGCTAAGCGGAATGGAAAGCAATGGATTGATTACCCAGCCCTTGCATGTGCACAGCAGAAAAACAGAGGAAGCGACTAAACTCAGGCATTTGCCAGCCATCATCAGCACCAATTCGAGC
>CALMOO010000112.1:0-280 GCA_937871705.1 uncultured Hymenobacter sp. | reverse complement strand
GTACCCATAAAACGGGGGTAGCAAACAGCCACGTACCGCTTACAATGCATATTCCCAACGCTAGCAGCCCCACTACCAGCCGCGTGTAATGCCGAAAGAGCAGGCTGGCGTTGTCAGGCAAACGCGCGAAGCGAGGTAGTACTAACGAAGAAAACAGTACCGTAAATAAGCTCAGCGCCACAGCTAGTCGCCCGAGTGCTCCGAGCTGAGCAACGGCAACGGTAGAGCCGTAGAAGGATATAAGCCAAATGGCAAACTGACAAGAAAAGCAGTAGTATAT
>CALMOO010000111.1:1374-3243 GCA_937871705.1 uncultured Hymenobacter sp. | reverse complement strand
CGGGGCAGCCTTGCAGGGTAGCGAGGCCTTTCACGTCGGGGCACTTGTCTTGGTAATCGGCTACACCGTCGCCGTCTGTATCAACTGGGCAGCCTACGAGGTCCACTTTCACGCCGGCTGGGGTGCCGGGGCATTTGTCTTTGCGGTCGGGCACACCGTCGCCGTCCGTGTCCTTGGATTTACCCAAAGCCAGGGTCAAGCCCGCCGAGTGCACCAGGAAGCGGTCGTAAAGCTTGTCGTTAGTACCTCCAAGGTTGTCAGTCCGTTCCGTGAAGGGATAGTGCTGGCTGGTAGTAATATCCAATGCCAGCGCGGGCGAGAGACGGAAGCGCAGGCCAGCCAACCCGAACACCTCAAACCGGTTGAAGTTGTTGGAGAAAGAGCCTGCTACCGGTGCACCCGCACCGTTGAAGGCATAGTTGCCGGTCGATTTGGCGAAGAACAAGCCGCCGCCACCCATCAGGTAGGGCTGGATGAAGGCGTCTTCTTTCAGGATTTTACCATCGTTGAGCTTCAGTTTCAAGCCCAAGTCAACCGAGGCCGACCGCATGGTGAAGCTGTTGTGGGGCGCAGCGTCCGAAACGAAGCGGTAGTAGTTCTGGTAGTTACCCAGCAGGCCCAGGTCGAAGGTAGGCGAGAGGTACTGCGTGAGGTGCGCCTGAATGCCAACGTGGGCCGGCGCCGAGAGCTTACCAAAGTCTGAGCCTAGGTTGCCGTGGTATTGCATCAAGCTAACGTTGGCCCCGATGGCAAACTTTTTATCGGGGGTTTGTGCGTGAGCAGCAGGCGCCAGTAGGCTACCTGCCACAGCCACAGCCCCAGCGAGCAGGGCTTGTAATGAAGGAGAGGTTGTTCTCATAAAAACGAGAATAAAGGTGTGGGAAGGGAGAACGCAGCCAGGGCTGATAGCCCTTTGTAGCGCAAAAAGCCGAAATAGGGTTGTCTATATTTTACTATTTGGTTAAATACCTCACTAAATGAGCACTCCGTGAACACCTTAAATGGCTTATAGCTGCTCGGCGGCTTACTTTGATGAGTATAGATGACCAGCTGTAATCAGGTAAGAACATGCTTTTGGTCTTACCTGATTTTATTAATATATAACTGAAAATCATTGGTTTATTTCTTCAATAATCTCCAGCTTATACTGTTGATAGCCACTGGCTCTGTAGTGGCAACAAGCTACTCGGCGTCTTTCAGCGACTGCATATCGATGACGTAGCGGAAGCGAACTTCTTCGTCCTGCATTTTGGTAAAAGCGTCGTTGATATCTTGCATACCAATCATTTCCACCTCGGGCAGAATGTTGTGCATGGCGCAAAAATCTAGCACTTCCTGCGTTTCGGCGATGCTGCCGATGATGGAGCCCGCCACCGAGCGGCGGTGCATGGCCACTTCCTGGTTATTGAGCGGCGCCTTGTAGGGCCCGAGTAGGCCCACGGTTGTGAGCACGCCATTGCGCTTGGCCAGCTTCACGTAGTCGTTCACCTCAAACGCATCGGGGATGGTGATGAGGATAAAGTCAAACTTCAGCTCGTGGGCTTCCATGGCTTTCGAGTCGCTCGAAATCAGCACTTCGTGCGCACCAAGCTTTTCGGCGTCGGCTTGCTTTTCCTTGTCACGCGTCACGGCCGTGACGGTGGCGCCCAGCGCCCGCGCCAGCTGCACCGCCATGTGGCCCAGGCCCCCGATGCCCACTACGGCCACGCTCTGGCCGGGCCCTACCCCCCAGTGTTTCATGGGCGAATAGGTAGTGACGCCGGCACATAAAATGGGCGCGGCCGCCTTGATGTCGAGCGCGCCAGGGATGCGCAGCACAAACGACTCCTTTACCGTAACGTTGGTTGAGTAGCCGCCGAAGGTGTTGAA
>CALMOO010000111.1:0-1364 GCA_937871705.1 uncultured Hymenobacter sp. | reverse complement strand
TGTTCTCGGGCTTCATATAGCCGTTGTAGGTAGCTGTCCAGCTCACGGGGCCTTCGCAATAATTTTCTTCCTTTTCCTGGCAGGCCGGGCACACGCCGCACGAGTCTATCATGCAGCCTACCCCCACGATATCGCCCACCTTGAACTTGGTAACGGTGCTGCCGATTTCGTTGACGCGGCCCACTATCTCGTGCCCCGGCACGCAAGGATAAATCGTGTTGTGCCAGTCGTTTTTGACCTGGTGCAGGTCGGAATGGCACACGCCGCAGTAGAGAATATCGATGTGAACTTCGTCGGCTTGCGGCGGCTGGCGCTCGATTTCCATCGGCTTCAGGCTGCTCATAATCGAGCCGCTGGCGCCGTAGGCTTTGGTGGGAATAGGTTGCATAGTTGAGGAGAACTTAGTTTGGGTAAGGCAAGCGTGGTGAGTTGGAAACAAGGGGGTAGGAAGCATTTTTTGCTTTCTCCCTACCCCCCGCTTAACGGCCAGCCGATGCGGGAGTTGTTGCTAAATCCTTATATCGCATAATCTTACACCAGCACTTTCGGTAACCTCAGCAGCACGCCAACACGCAAAAAGGCCCGAACTTGCGTTCGGGCCTTTCACTTAGCGAGCCTGCGGTCAAGGTTAGTTAGTAGCGTTAGCCGTTGTTGGCGTCGGGTTTTTCACGTACTTATCGAGCCAGGTGTTCATCTCCCAGAGCATGTGCAGCAGGTTTTCGCGGGCGGCGTAGCTGTGGGCTTCGGCAGGCAGCACCACGTAGCGCGCCGTAGCGCCCTGGCCCTTAAGAGCGGCGTAAAAACGCTCACTCTGAATAGGAAACGTGCCGGAGTTGTTGTCGGCTTCGCCGTGGATGAGCAGGATGGGCGTCTTAATCTTATCAGCAAAGTTGAAAGGCGACATGGCATCGTACACGCCCTTAGCCTGCCAGTACGTACGCTCCTCGCCCTGGAAGCCAAACGGCGTGAGCGTGCGGTTGTAGGCACCGCTACGGGCAATGCCAGCCTTGAACAAATCGCAATGTGCCAGCAGGTTGGCGGTCATGAAAGCTCCATAGGAATGGCCCATCACGGCCACGCGGCCGGGGTCTACCACGCCCAGGCGGGCGCCTTCGTCGATGGCGGCTTTGGCGCTGCTCACCAGCTGCTCGGTGTAGGTGTCGTTGGGCTCGGCAGTGCCTTCGCCCACGATGGGCACGGTGGCATTTTCGAGCACGGCGTAGCCCTGCGTCACCCAGTACACGGGCGAGGCCCAGCTAATGCGCGTGAAGGTATTGGGCGAACCAACTACCTGGCCCGCATTAGCCTTATCCTTAAATTCGACGGGGTAGGCTTCCATCAGCGTCGGCAGCGGACCATCCGAT
>CALMOO010000110.1:4966-10129 GCA_937871705.1 uncultured Hymenobacter sp. | reverse complement strand
CTGCTGGCCGATGCACAGGGGCACCGGCTGTGGCACGGTTTTGAGCGGACCGGCCACGTCGGTGTAGGTCTTTATGAGCGCTCCATTGAGGTAGAACTTCATGGTGCCATCGGTGTAGGAAACCACAACGTGCGTCCACGTATTCAGGGGCACGATGCCCGCGTCGTCGTCGCGGTCAGCAATGGTGGCCGTGGTCGTGATGGTGAGAAAGGGCTTGCCCGCGCCCTGCAGCTTAAACTTGTAGCCGTTCCAGCGATTCAGCGACACCAGGTAGTTGTCCGAATTATTGTCGAAGCGCTTGCACCACAGGCTGATAGTTAGGGCCTGCGGGTTCAGCGTCGCCTTGTAGGGCACCTCGATGTAGGCGCTGTTCTTAAACTCGTAGGCCTGGTTGGCGTTGCCAAAGCGGTCGGCCACGAGCACTGGCAGCGTACCGCCATCGCCGGGCGCCGTGCCCGGGCCGGTGGGGCCAGATTTCAGCGCGCCGTTGTTACCGTTAGGGGTAGCGTCGTCGGCGTTGCCATTAAATTTCCACTGTGCTACCAGGTTAGCCACCGACACCTCCTGAATAAAGCTATTGCGGAACGCCACGGCCGCCCGCCGCAGGTTGGCCAGCGCAATGTTTATAGTTAGCTGGGTTAGCGACGGGTCGTTTTTGGCGTTGTTGGCCAGGTCGAGCGTCGTTTTCAGCGTCGCCTTCGAGCCCACGGCGTAGGTGCCGGGCTTGCTACCCTCCACCGCCGCATTATAGACGGTCGTAACCGAATCCAGGACGGCCAAAAACTTGGTTTTGTCGCCGGGCACCTGGGGCGCCTCGTCGTTTTTGGAGCATGCCGACAGCCCGGCCAGCGTGCCAAGCAGCAGCGACAAGATGAGCAGGTAGAGCTTCTGCTTTTTCATGGCGGGTGGGAAGGGGGTAGGAGTTTGAAAAGGCTTGGAAGTAGCGGGCTAGCACCCAGTTTCTCAGAGCCCCAGCTTCTTATTCGTGTCGCGCTCGCTCTGCGGAATGGGGAAAAACTTATTGCGGGCGTAGCTGAAGTTGGGCTTGCTGCTAAGGGCCTGCGTGGCGTAGGCCTCACCGTAGCGGATAATGTCGAAAAACCGCTGAAACTCGGTGGCCAGCTCCGAGCGTCGCTCCCGCCGAATGAGCTCGCGGAGCTGGCTTTGGTCGGTGGTCGTGATGTCGGGCAGCAGCCCCGCGGGCACGGTGCCCGTGCCGGTTAGCTTCGTGTCGTAGAGGTAGCTCTCACGGGCGCGCTTGCGCACCTGGTTGAGGGGCACGAGCGCGCCCGCGCTGTTGCCGCTTTCGTTAAGTGCTTCGGCCTGAATGAGCAGCACCTCGGCATAGCGAATGGCCTGGAAGTTAAGGTTGCCGTCGCCCTTGATGCTGGTCGGAATTTCGGTGAGCGGCTGCAAGTGCTTTTTCGACACGAAACTAGTGCTCGACCACGTGGGGTCGAACGCCACGCCGAAGAAATCCTGACCCGCCCGGCCCACCGTGTAGTCCAGACGCGGGTCCACAATGCCCGCCGAGGTTGTCTCGAAGTTGGCCACCAAACTAGGGGTAGGGGCATAAAAGCCGTAGCCGTTCTGCGGCCGCGGAGCAAACCACTGGTTGAGGTTGTTGCCCTGCCCGGGGCTGAGGCCACTGGCGTGCTGCACCGAAAAGACGGCTTCCGCGTTGTTCTTGGTCGCGGCCCGGAAGTTATCGGCAAAGACGGGCAGCAGCGAGTAGCCCAGCGCGCCTACCTGCTGCGCGGTTTGGGCGGCTTGGGCCCATTTTTTCTCATATAAGTACGTCTTAGCCAGCAAGGCCAGGGCCGCGCCCTTAGTGGCCCGGCCTACGTCGGTGCCGGTCCAGGAGGGGGGTAGGGCCGCGGCGGCTTCCTGGCAATCGGTTTCTACCTGGGCATAAATTTGGGCCTGCGGCACCACCGGGCTTTGCAGCTCCTCGGGTGTTTCTACCTTAAGGTGCAGCGGAATATCGCCGTATATCGTGGTGAGCTGCAGGTAGTACCAGGCCCGCAGAAACTTGGCCTGGCCCACGGCTTGCGCCAGCACCGTGGGGCTCACGCTGGTATTGGTGGCGGGAAGGCCGTCGAGCACCGCGTTGCACTTAAATATGCCGTCGTAGTCGCGCCGCCACTGCGCCTCCACGGCCGCATTGATGGGCGTGATGTTGAAGTTCTGCACGTTCTCGAAGTCGGCCTGGTCGCCGGGGTTGCTGCCCTTCAGGGCGTCGTCCGAAGCCACGTCGCCCAGCACCCACAGCACATTAGAAGAGGCATCGCGGAAGGAAAGCGGCACGTACGCCGCGTTCACGGCCAGGATTACGTTGGTGTCCGAGTTGAAGAACTCGCCGGCGGCATACTGCCCCAGCACGGGCTGCTCCAAAAAGTCTTTGCACCCGGCCGTGGCCAGGAGCAGGGCACTTGACAAGCCGAGGGTAAGAAGCTGTGGTTTCATGAGGACTGCTGATTACAAAGTGGTTAGAAGCCCGCGTTGATGCCCACCGTGAAGGTGCGCGCCGAGGGGTAGGTGCCAAAATCAATGCCCGTGGCGCGCACGCCGTCGCCGGTCGAGTTGCTGTTGGTACCCTGCTCCGGGTCGAGACCCGTGTACTTGGTGAAGGTCAGCAGGTTCTGAATGCTGGCATACACCCGCACCGACGCCACGCGCAGCGGCGCGAGCAGGTTTTGGCCTAGCGTGTAGCCCACTTGCAGGTTCTTGAGGCGCAGGTACGAGCCATCTTCCAAGAAGCGGTCAGAGGGCTGCTTGTTGTTGCTAGCGCCCGTCCACGAGAGGCGCGGAAACTCGTTGGTGCTGCCCTCGCCAGTCCAATAGTTGGTGGCCGCGCGCTCGGTCAAGTTGAAGGCTCGGTAAAAGCCCTCGATGTCGGTATTCACCTGGTTATACAGCTTATTGCCATACACACCCTGGAAGAAAGCGCTAAAATCCACAGCTTTATACCGCACGCTAGCCGTGAAGCCGTAGTTAAATTTCGGAATCGGGCTGCCCACAAACGTGCGGTCGTAGCCATCAATTACCCCATCGGGCACGCCATCGGGGCCGCTGATATCCTTAAACTTTACATCGCCCGGCTGAATGCCCGGCCCTTGGTAGGCGTGGGTAAACACCTCCTGCGCATTCTGGAAAATACCTTCCGTTTGGAGCAGATAAAATTCGCCGATGGGGTGCCCCACGGTGGTGAGTGTGGCGTAGTAGTTGTTGTCGATGCGCCCGCCTACGATGGGCGGCGCCTCGCCCAGCGAGCGCACCTCGTTGTGTAGCGTCGCAAAGTTGCCGCTGAGGCCGTAGCTCCAGTTAGGGCCGGCTGTGCGGCGGTAGCTCAGCTCCACTTCCAGGCCCTGGTTGCGGATTTTGCCGGCATTCACGGCCGGGCTGCCCACGGCGCCGCCGCTCGGCGGCTGCGGCAAAAACAAGAGCACATCGGAGGTATTCTTGACGAAATAATCCACCGTCAGCTGCAGGGCGCCCTTGAGCAAGCCCACATCGACGCCCACGTCCGACTGCGTGCTGGTTTCCCAGCGCACGTTGGGGTTGCCGGTGGTCGTGATGCTCAGGCTCTGCGTTGATGCCCCGCCGAAGGGGTAGTAGCCACCGTTGCCAATGAGCGAGGCGTAGGGATAGTTACCAATGGCTGAATTGCCGAGTTGCCCCACGCTGGCCCGTAATTTAAGCTGATTTAGGAACGTAAACTGGCTCATAAAGGCTTCCTGGGCCAGATTCCAGCCCAGCGAGCCGGAGTAGAAGTTCTGGGTGCGCCGGCCCGGCGAGAGCTGCGACGAGCCGTCGCGCCGAAAATTCACGCTAGCCAAATACCGGCCGCCATCGAAGTCGTAGCTCAACCGCCCAAAGCCCGAGAGCAGCGCCGAGTGCGCCTCGCCGCCACCATTAAGCGAAATGCCGGTGCCGCTGTCCAGGTACTGAAAGCTGGGAATCTGGTTGACGTAGCCCGTGCGCGAGGCCGAAATGGCTTGCACATCGTTCTTGATGGCCTCCGACCCTAGCAAGATGTTGATGGTGTGCTTGCCCAGCAGCAGGTCGTACACGGCCGTGTTGGTCCAGTTGTAGTTAAACTGCTTGGTGCTGGACTGCGCCAGCTGCGCCGGCGAGTTAAACGAGCGGTCGATGCCGAAGGTCTTGAAAAACTGCTTGTAATCGACGATGTTGAACGTGACGCCGTAGTCAGAGCGGATGCGCAGGTGCTCGATGGGCGTGACCTCCACGTACGCATCACCCAGCACGGCGTAGTTGTAGAAATTGCGGTCGGCCGCGTCGGCCAGCGCCACTGGGTTGATGCCGTCGCCGAGGGTAGCGGCCGCGCTGGCGCCGTTTATCATCGGCAGGTCCACAAACTGGCCCTGGTCGTTATACACCGGCGTGCCCGGCGTCCGGAACAGCGCAAACCGCACGATGCTGGCTCCCGGATTGCCGGCCCCAAAGCCGTCGCCCGAGGTGCCGACCTGCCGGGTTTTCGAGTACGAAAGGTTGGCGTTGGTGCCGATGCGCACGTACTTCGACAAGCTGCTGCTCACCGCCGTGCGCAGATTGTAGCGGTCGTACGACGAGTTGTTAATCAAGCCGTCCTGCTTGAGGTAGCTGCCCGACACGATGTATTGCGAGTTGTCGTTGCCGCCGCTGATGTCCATTTGCACATTGTGTTGCTGGGCGGGCTTGAGCACTTCCTTCAGCCAGTTCACGTCGGGTAGCGTGGCTGCCACATCGGCCGAAATAGGAGCCCGGCCGTCGTTCTGGGCGGCCACGTTGTAGGCGGCCACGTACTGGCTGGTGTTGGCCATCTTGATAAGGTTGGCCGCTGTTTGCACGCCGGTGTAGGCGCTCACGCTCAGCTTGGCCTTGCCCGATTTGCCACGCTTGGTGGTCACAATCACGACGCCGTTCGAAGCGCGGGCCCCGTAGATGGAGGCCGACGCGGCGTCTTTCAGAATGTTAATGCTCTCGATATCGCTGGGTGAAATCTGGTTGATGCCGTCCTTAGTCGGTACGCCGTCAATGATATAGAGCGGGTCGTTGTCATTAATCGTCCCTACCCCCCTGATGCGCACCGCAATAGCCTCACCTGGCGCGCCGGTGGCGGCCGCTCCGACGAGCGGCGTGCCGCAGAACGGCGGCGTTGAA
>CALMOO010000110.1:741-4956 GCA_937871705.1 uncultured Hymenobacter sp. | reverse complement strand
CGGTTACGCCCGCAGCCTTGCCCTGGATAATCTGGGCCACGCCCGTGACCGGAATATCCTGGATGTCGCCGGCCTTAATCTGGGCCACGGCGCCGGTCACGTCGGCCTTGCGCTGGGTGGTGTAGCCCGTCACGATTACCTCATCGAGGGCTTTGGTATCGGTTTGCAGCACCACAGCCAGCTGCGTGCGCCCTTGCAGTGGTATTTCCTGCGTCACGAAGCCAATGGCCGACACTACCAGCGTAGCGTTAGCATCGGTTACGCTGAGGGTAAAATTGCCGCTAGCATCGGCGGTGGTGCCATTGGTGGTGCCTTTCACCACGATGGTTACACCCGGAATGGGCGCCTTGTTCGAATCAATTACCTGGCCCGTCACCGGGGCGGCACTAGCCGCGGCAATGCTTTCACGGCTAGCTACTACCGGACCGGCATCTTCCGCAATCGTTTGGAGGGAAGTACCGGCTTTTTTGGGCGTGGAGATGATGTAGACATTGCGCTGAGTTTTCTCTACCCGTAGCCCGCAGACGGTCACCACGTAGGTCAGCTCGTCTTCCCAGGTACGAAAATGGCGCGCTTCGCGGTCCACAAACTTGCCCTGCACTACCTCGCTGCGGTACAGAAACAGGACGTGGTGCGCGGCCTTCAGCTCCTGCAAAATGCTTTCCAGCGAAGCGCCCCGCGCGGCCGGCCGGTCGGGGGCGTGGGGCTCAGACGGCGGCGCGGCGGGCTGGGCCAACGCCACCACCTGCTGCGCAAGGGCCGGGATGCTGCCCACGAGCAGCACCGGCAGCAGCTTCAACAACCGGGTAGAAAGAAGCATGGGTGGGAAAAGTAAGGGTAGGAGAAAGCGTAGCGAAACGGGCAGCAACTAGTCGAGCCAAACCTGATTGCCCTGCCGCCGATAGTTGACATCCAGGGACTTGCTAAAGGAATTTAGCAAGCCGTCCAGGTCGTGGCCGGGGAGCGAGCCGGTCAGCTTCTGCCGGAGCAGGGCCGGGTTACCCACCGTAATGTGCACCCCGTAGGTGTCTTGCAGCACGGCAATAATGTCGGCCACGGGGGTGTTCTCAAAATCGAGCTGCCCGCTGGTCCAGGCCGAGTACAGGGCGGCCTGCACCGGCCGCTTGGCCAACGGCGCGCTGGGTAGGGCGGCGTTGTATTCGGCCAGCTCGCCGGGCTTGAGCAGCAAATCACCCGCACCGCCATCGTGGCGGCTCAGCTGCACCTGCCCCGAATTGAGCACTACCTTGGCCTGGCCGCCGTGGCTGAAAACCGTGAATTGCGTGCCCAGCACGGCCACATCGAGCGGCCCCGCGTGCACGATAAATTTGACGGCGGCCGGGGCCATCCCTACCCCCCTTATGCTGGCCGGCGCTGTGTGCCGCACGTTGAAATACGCATCGCCCGTGAGCCATACTTCGCGGGCTTGCCCCGGCTGCCAGCCCGCGGCCAGCCGCAGGGCCGAATGCGCGTTCAGCACCACGTGCGAGCCGTCGGGCAGCACTACCCGGCGCTGCTCGCCGGCGGCGGCGTAGCGCGTGTAGGCTGCCGGAGCTTGCTGCCAGTTCAGCCGGGTGGCGGCCAGGCCTAGCACAGCCAGCAGCCCTACCCCCACCCAGTAGCGGGCCCGCCGCAAGTGCCGCCCGGTGCGCAGTACCGGCTGGCGGCGCGGGGTAGCTACCTCGCGCATCGTGTGCCAGAGCTTGGCTAGTTCGGCTTGCTGCAGTTGCGCGGGCACTGGCGCGCGTTGCCCGGCCAACTTGCGCACTATCATTGCAGCTTCTTGAAAGTCAGCTTCCTGGGTTGGGTGCTGGCTAACCCACTGCTGCCAGAACTGCTCGGCCTTAGGGTCGCGGGCCAGTACGAAGGCCTGAAAGGACTCGTCAGCCAAAAAGTCTTCCGTAGAGTAAGCCGAATAGTCCATAGGCCGCTGAAGTCCTGCACAACCAAGGCGCGGCAAAGCGCGCTGTCGCAGGTCCCTCATTTTAATCACGGCCTTACTTGCGTTTTATACTCATCTAGTCATGAAAATAATAAGAATAATTAAATTCATACACAATTAATTAACAATAAAGTGCTTGCTATAAGATAGTTAATTATGGTGTTCAAGGCAATTTCAGGTAGCTTCAGCTAGGCGGTTCGTCGGGTACTGCTCGCTGGAGCCTGCAGATAGCATTACCAAGTAAGTTCTATATCAATAAGCACAGCAGCACGGACGAAACAAGCATGACTTTACGCAAGGTTTTCAGGGCATTGAAGACCAGGTTGCGTACCGATTGGGTGTTGAGCGACATTACCTCGGCGATGCGCTCGTAAGAAAAATCATCAAAAAACTTCAGGTACAAAGCTTCGCGCTGGCGTTTCGATAGTTGGTTTAGGGCGCCCAGCAAGCGAGCATTATGCTCTTTATCGGTTTGCTGCGCAATCAGAAATTCTTCGTGCGAGTACGTGACCTCAAACGAGTCGGTGTAGGCCGGTAGCAGGTGGCGGTGCTGGCGCAGCAGCTTGGTCTCGTCGCCCAGGTGGCGGCGTAAAGCCTTGAATAGATAGGGCTTGACCACCAGCACCGCGCGGATGCCACTACGCCGCCGCCACAGCTTTTGAAACAGGTTTTGAATACAATCCTTCACCAGTTCCTCGTCGCCCGTTAGCTTCAGGCCGTAGCTAAACAGCGCCGCGTAGTACGCCTCGAAGAGCGCCGCCAGCGCCGGGGCCTCGCCGCTACGAAACGCTTCCCAGAGCCGGGCACTGTTCTCGTCAGTCATAGCTTACCAGAGCTGCGCAATGAAGCACTGCTTCTACCTTGAGCAGGGCCTTGTGCCACAGGCTTTTCGTGGCCGGCAAGGTAAGAACAAAGTGTGAGCCGTTGGGTTGGCAGCCGGCGGGTTCCTGGCCGCGCCCCGGCGCTGGTGTGGGGCGGTTTGCAAGCCACGTGCGTAGCCGGCTACGTGTGGCGCCGGCCTACCCCCCTGTGCAAAACCAAGCCGCTTAGGAAGTGGAAGTACGAGCCGCGCTCGGCAGGGGCCTATCAGGTACGGCGCTGCGCCGAATAGCGACGGTCTCGGGAAAGAGAGGGGGTAGTACTTTAGAGACCGGCCCCACTTTCCTACCCCACTGTTTTTACCTGTTTCATGGAGCAAGCTATTTTAAAGCAGCTGCGTTGGTTAAAAATCTATGCCTTAGTGTCTACACTGGTATTTGCGGCGCTGCTGGCGCTGGTATCTTACCGGAGCAGCCGGCCACCGCACTTTGCCGAGTTGGCGGTAGAGCGCCTCAATATTGTCGAGAAAGACGGCACCTTGCGCATGGTGCTCAGCAATGCGGCGCGCCAGCACCCGGGCATTGTGGCGGGCAAGCCCCTGCCGGCTCGCCCGCGCCCGGCGGGCCTCCTTTTCTTCAACACCGAGGGCGACGAGTGCGGCGGGCTGGTTTACGATGGCACCCAACAGCAAGCCAGCCTCGACTTGTCCGTCGACCAGTACCAGAACGACCAGGTGATGCAGCTTCAGTATAGTGAAAAGCGCGGCGGCGCCCAGCCGCTGCGCAGCTACGGCCTGCGGCTGTGGGACCGGCCTACCAACTTCACGCTCGGCCAATTGGTGCGCCAGCTCGATTCGCTGCAGCTGCTGCACAGCTCTGCCCGCTACGCGCAGGGGCTGGCCGACCTCAAAGCCAAGCACCTGCTGGGGGAAGAACGCTTGTTTCTGGGTAAAAACACCCAGGAAGAAACCGGCCTCTTTATCCGCGATAACCTAGGCCGGCCGCGCATTCAGCTCTACGTAGATGCCAAAGGTGCGGCACGTCTGGAAGTGCTGGATGCGGCCGGCCACAAAATGCCCGTGCGCTGAGACAGTGGTGCGGCGAGCCCTACTCGGCAACGGGCGGAGCTTCCGCCTCCCAAATACGCGTGCAAGATGTTCTACCTCCCGCTGCTCAATGAGCGGGTAAAGAAGCCCCACGAGCAGCTAAGCATCAGCATCTGCCAGCGCGGCGCGAACTGCCCGGCTTGCGCTACAATATCCTGACTCCATAAGTGCTCTAGGCCGAGGCAAACGGCAAAAACACCACATTGTGAAAGCCCTCTGGCGAGGCTGCCTGGGTATGCAGGCTGCCGTCGGCCTGCACATAGCGGGGCACGTAGCCGAAGGCGGCTAGCCACTGGCCAATAGCTGCCGCCGACTGGCCGGTGCCCGCCAGAATGGTGGGCTCCAATTC
>CALMOO010000110.1:0-731 GCA_937871705.1 uncultured Hymenobacter sp. | reverse complement strand
GGCCAGCAGGTGCGTCATGCCTTGCAAGGCTAGCCACTCGGCCCCTTCAATGTCCATTTTTATGAGCCGCACGGCCGGCCAGTCGCTGGTGTAGGCATCCAGGGTAGTGGCCTGCACGGTTATGGGTGGGCGCAGCTCGTCGGTGTAGGCATACAGCGAAGCCATGCCAGAATTGCTGGCCGGGGGCAGGTAGAGGGCCACCGGGCCGGGCGCATTGCCCACGGCTAGCTCCTCTACGGTGATGTTGGCCAAGCCATTAAGGGCAATTTGCTGGCGCAGGTGCGCGGCCGTAGTAGGCACCGGCTCGAAGGCGCAGACTCGGCCGCCTGGCCCTACCCGCTGCGCGGCCACCAGGGTGTAGAGGCCAATATTGGCTCCTACATCCAGAAAAACGTCGCCCGGCCGCAGGTAGCTTTCCAGAAAGCGCAGCCCGCGCTCCTCGTAAGAGCCTAGGAAGTAAATGTTCTGCTGAATCCAGTCGGCCAGTTGCAGGCTCAGTTGCAAGCCTGGCCGAAACGTCACGGTTCTGTGTACGCCATCGAACAGCCGCAACGGCGCAAATAGACGCTTGTAAAAGCCATAGTAGCGGGCGCGCAGCGCGGGCACCCGGAACAGCTGCCGAAAGCCCGCAGCCAAAAGTTGCTTCATACGGAGCGAAATGAGGGCGCGTGAGGATGGCAGCTAAACAAGGCGGCGGGCTAGCCGGCTTTTACCCAAAAGCCGGCTAGCCC
>CALMOO010000109.1 GCA_937871705.1 uncultured Hymenobacter sp. | reverse complement strand
GAGCTGCACCACTTCGTCGCCGGTGCGCGCGCCGGTGTTTTGCACATCCACGCTCACCATGATTTCGCCGGCTTTATTGAATTTCGACGAGCTGAGCTTGAAGTTAGAATACGTGAACGTGGTGTAGCTCAGGCCAAAACCGAAGGGGTAGAGCGGCTCGCCCTTGAAGTACTGGTAGGTGCGGCCGTTGCGGATGTTGTAGTCCATCATGGGCGGCAATTGGTCCAGCGAGTGCGGCCACGTCTGGGTGAGGCGGCCGCCGGGGTTGTAGTCGCCAAAGAGTACATCGGCCAGCGCGTTGCCCAGTTCTTGGCTGTTTTGGGCCAGGTGCACAATGGCGGGCACGTTCTGCTGCGTCCAGGTGATGGCGTAGGGAAAGCTCGATGCCAGGACCACGATGGTGTTGGGGTTGGCCCGGCGCACCTGCTTGATAAGTGCCTCATCGGTAAGCGTGAGCGACTTGCGGTCCACAGCTTCTTTGCCTTCTGAGGCGTCGGGGCAGTTGGCCCAGCCGGCGTTGCAGGTAGGGTGGTTACCCACGATAACAATGGCCACGTCGGCCGCCTGGGCGGCATTCACGGCGCGGTTGTCCTGGTTGGTTTCCTCGTAGGTAAGCTTCACCTGGTTCCCCACTTTGGCCCGGATGCCGGCCAGCGGCGTCACCGTATAGGGCGGCGTGCCGCTGTACCAATCCAGTAGCACCTGGTCGGCGCGCGGTCCAATCACGGCAATGGTCTTGACCTTGCTTTTATCGAGGGGTAGCAGGTTGCCCGCGTTCTTGAGCAGCACAATAGATTTTTGCGTCACCAGCCGCGCGGTGGCCTTGTGCTGGTTTGAGAGCCACGGCTCGGGCCCATCCTTGATGGCGGCGTACTTATTGCTGGCCGGCGGGTCGAGCAAACCCAGCTTTAGCATCACCCGAAAATCGCCTCGAATAACGCGGTCGATATCCTGCTCGGTCAGTAGCTTCGCCTTCAAGGCATTAATTATGGCATCTTTATACTCATCCAAAAACTGATTGATGCCCATTTTCACGGCTGAAGCCGCGGCCCACGCGCTGTCGGGGTAGTACTTATGCTCCTTGAACAACAGTTTCAGCGCGCCACCATCGGTGCAGATGATGCCGTTTTGGCCCCACTTCTCCACCGTCACGTCGTGCAGCACGGGGTTCACCATCATGGGAATGCCGTTCCAGGCGTTGTACGAGGCCATGTAGGCCCGCGAGCCGCCCTGCGTCACGCCCATCCGAAACGGCACGGCGTAGTATTCGTGAAACAAGCGCTCGTCAAAATTCGACGAAGTGCGCTCCCTACCCACCTCGTTGCTGTTGGCCAGAAAGTGCTTCATGAGCGCAGCCGTTTGCCAGTAAGTAGGGTCGTCGCCCTGCAAGCCCTTAATCATGCCCACGGCCATCGTGCCGTTGAAAAACGGGTCCTCGCCGTAGCATTCCTCGGTGCGGCCCCAGCGCGGGTCGCGCCCCAGGTCGGCGTTGGGCGCCCTGATAACGAGGTTGCCAGTGCCGTACTTGGGATTTTGCAGCGCATAACGCGCCTCGTAGCCCTCCACCTGGCCCACCTGCCGCATGATATCGGGGTCCCAGGTTTCGCCCAGCCCATAGCCCTGCGGAAACTGCGTAGTCGGCACCATGTGCTGCTTGTTCCACTTGGCCGGCCCGCCGAGCGCCAGCCCGTGCAAGCCCTCGGAGTGGCCCGTGCCCACAATGCCCAGCCGCGGAATGCTGGGGTCAGTGCCCAGGCAGTTAATTTTTTCCTCCAGCGTCAGCAGCGAGATAATATTATCGATGCGTTGCTCGGTCGGCAGTTTCAGGTTTTGGAAGGGGTAGGGGGCCTGCGCCGCTGCGCGGAGACCGAAGGTTAATAGTAAAGCGCTGGTAGTGAGAAATGGGCGAAGTAATTTCATGAGGATGGACAGCTTGTTAGAAAGACGTGCTACTCGCCCGATTTCGCGTACTCCGCGTTCGTCTGCACTTGCCACGTCACCTTGCCTTTCAGCGGGTCATTGGCCAGCTGAAAGCCGGTGCCTTGCTTGGTTAGCGACACCTCGCGCAGCACGTTGTCAGCGGGCAGGCACACGTAGCCTTTGGCCGATTGCGCATCGGCGCTGTAGGTTACCAGGTGCAGGCTTTTCCAGTCCATTTGCATGGTCGATTGGGCCAGCTTGATGTGCGGAATCACAGAGCCATCGCGCACCAGCACCACGGCTTGCACCGCGCCGGGCTTAATGGTTTGCCAACCGCCGCTGTAAACCTGGCCCGATTGGTAGTCTATCCATTTGCCGGCCGGCAGGTACACGTTGCGCTGCGTGGCGGCCTCAAACATGGGCGCCACCAGCATATCCGAGCCAAACATGTACTCGTTGTCCACGAGCCAGGCGCCCGCGTCCTGCGGAAATTCCACGAACAGCGCCCGTACCATCGGCAGGCCTTTTTCGGTGCACTGCCGCGCTTGGGCGTAGATG
>CALMOO010000108.1 GCA_937871705.1 uncultured Hymenobacter sp. | reverse complement strand
GCGCCAGGGCCATAGCATAGTTGCTTTCCCCACCTTCTGGCTGCCACACGAGGGCCCGCTCGGCGTATTGGTGGGCAGCGGCAAAGTAGGCGCTCTTGCGCGTTTCGTCGGAGTAGCGGTTGCCAATGCTCACGCTCAGCACGGCGGCGCGCCACAGGCTTTCGTAATGCTGCGGATTGAGCTTTAGCGCCAGCTGGTACTCGGCCAAGGCTTCTGAGTCCTGGAACTTGGCTTGTAAAACGGCCGCCTTGCGCAGGTGCTGCCGCAAGGCCACCGAGTCGGGGGCCGGCAGGGCCTGGCCTTTTTGCTTGGCCGCTAATTCGGTGGGCTCAAGGGTGGCGGGCTGCGATGGCTGCGAGGTGGTAGTTTTTTGGGCCTGAACCACACCGATGCTTCCGAGCCCAATAAGGCTCCAGGTGACAAGCAAGACTTTTACAGCGCGAACCGACGGCATAGCAGGTGATTAACGAGCGCTAACGCGCGCATAGTGCCCGCGCTAAAACAAGCCGAGCTGTGCCTTGGGCCGCCGCAGCAGCGCCTGCGACTGGGCCACCTCCTCGTCGGTTACTTCCACAGCACCTGAAACGTCGGCGGTTTCGGACGCAGCATCGCTACCCTCATCTACTTTAGGCATGCCTCGGCGCTTGGCCTCGCGGCGAGTAGGCTCCGGGCCTTCGTCTGTTAGCAGGCTGAGGGCATGAATCTTGTAATAGTTGAGCTTGTTGCCCATCGCCTTCCAGCCTTTCACCTCAATAAACTGGTCGAGGCGCAGGAGTTCGGTTTCCTTATCGGCTTTCTTGTCGCGCTGCAGCTTGATTTCAACTTGCGGCTCGGCAAAGGCCGTGGCGGCCAGCAGCTTCGAGCCTTTGGTTTCGGAGATGAAGGTGAAGCGCTTGTCCATGGTCGTGGTTTCGATATGAAAGCGCTTGACGTAGTGCAGCTTGGTTTCGCCATCGAGGTACACGGCACTCACCACCGTGTCGGGCTCGAGCTTGCGCAGCAGCACGATATTAGGCACGTCGAAGTGCGTAGCCGGACTCGGCGCCGTCAGCTCGTACGAGCCGTCTTTGTACACCACCAACACCACGTGCTCGGTGTCGAAGGCGCCCAGGTAGCGGCCGTGGCCCGCGTGGTTGAGGCGGCCCACCACGCTGTCGAAAAATACTTCCCTACCCCCTAGTGTGCTGTCGCCCACTGACTTCTGCGTTATTTTCTTTATCGGCTGCTTGGTCACAATGTTGCCCATTGAGCCCTTGCCTTTGATGGCCAGTTCGGCAAAATCGAAGTCGAACTGCTTAACGCGGGCCGGCGCTTTATCGGAAAGCTGAATGCTCACAATCTCACTTTCTGAGTTGGGGTTGGCGGTGAGATAGAGCGTTTTGGTGCCCTTCGTGCCTTTGGTCAGGTCGTAGACTTTGTCGCGGGTGATGCCCGAAACCAGGAAGCGCTTGGCGAAGCTGATGCCGCTGGCGCCGTCCACGTACACCATGTTGTACACCAGCCGGTCGTCGTTCTTGTTATACACGCCCACGTGCAGCAGGTCTTTGCCCACGAAGGTTTTCTCCGCGATGCGGCTCACCACAAACGTGCCGTCGCGCCGAAGGGCAATGATGTCGTCGAGGTCCGAGCAATCGACTACGTACTTTACCAGGTCTTCCTTGTCCTTATCCTTCTTCAAGCCGTAGCCCACAAAGCCATCCTGGTAGTTCACGTAGAGCTTTTGGTTAGCCACCGCAACCTTCTGTGCCGTAACCACATCAAAAGTCCGTAATTGGGTTTTGCGCTCGCGCCCTACCCCGTACTTTTTGAGCAGGTTCTCGAAGTAAGCAATGGCATAGCGCGTGAGGTGCGCCAGGTTGTCGGCCACTTCGGCCAGCTCGGCGTCGAGCTTTTGAATGTACTCTTCCGCTTTAAAGCCGTCGTATTTTGAGATGCGTTTGATGCGGATTTCGGTCAAGCGCGTGAGGTCGTCTTCGCTAATGGGGCGCCGAATTACCAGGCGCGTGTCGTTGGCCTTGAGCTTCTCGCCTTCCACGCGCACGAACTTCTTCAAGCCGACGTCGATGGTTTCCAGAATCTGCTCCCAAGTCTCGCACTCCTCGATTTTACGGTAGATGCGGTTTTCGATAAAAATCTTTTCGAGTGAGGCCGAGTGCCACTTCTCTTGCAGCTCCTGCTGCCGAATTTCCAGCTCGCGCTCCAGCAGGCGCACAGTTTTGCCGGTACTTAGGCGCAGCATGTCCTCTACCCCCACAAAGCGCGGCTTGTCGTCGATGATGACGCAGGTGTTGGGCGAAAGCGAGATTTCGCAATCGGTGAAGGCGTAGAGCGCGTCAATTGTAAGGTCGGGGCTGATGCCAGGCGGCAGCTGCACCTGGATTTCAACGTTGGCTGCCGTATTGTCTACTACCTTCTTAATCTTAATTTTATTGGCCTCGCTCGCCTTCACAATGCTTTCCATGAGCGCCGTAGTCGTGGTGCCGTACGGAATGTCGCGAATGATGAGCAGCGTTTTATCAACCTTCTCAATGGTGGCGCGCAGCCGGATGCGGCCGCCGCGCTGCCCATTCTGGTAATTGCTGATATCGGCCAGACCGCCGGTCGGAAAGTCCGGGTAGAGCTGAAATTCGCGGCCCCGCAGCACCGCGATACTGGCCTGGCACAGCTCGCGAAAGTTGTGTGGCATAATCTTGGTGCTCAGACCCACGGCGATGCCTTCTACCCCCTGTGCCAGCAGCAACGGAAACTTGACGGGCAGCGTGGTAGGCTCGCGCTTACGCCCGTCGTAGCTCATCTGCCACTCGGTGGTGTCGGGGTTGAACACAACTTCGAGGGCGAACTTGGACAAGCGCGCCTCGATGTAGCGCGGCGCAGCGGCCGAGTCGCCGGTGCGCACGTCGCCCCAATTGCCCTGGGTTTCGATGAGCAAGTCTTTCTGTCCCAGGTTCACCATCGCATCGCCGATGGTGGCGTCGCCGTGCGGGTGGTATTGCATTGTTTGGCCGATGACGTTGGCTACTTTATTGAAGCGGCCATCGTCCATCTCGTTCATGGCGTGCAAGATGCGACGCTGCACGGGCTTCAGGC
>CALMOO010000107.1 GCA_937871705.1 uncultured Hymenobacter sp. | reverse complement strand
TAATACGGTTGCTCCAGTAGTCGAGCCCAAACGCCTTATTCAACGCTTCCAGCGACGGATACTTTTTCTGCATGTACTGCACAAACAGCTTCTGCACCGCCGGGCCCGCCGTGTTGTAGGCTTTTGTCTCATTATCAACTTGGTAGCCAATGATGGCCGGGTGGTCCTTGACGTGCGTCAGCAGGGCCCGAATCACGCGCTCGGCGTGCTGCCGAAAGTCGGGATTCGTGATATCCATGTTTTGCCGGGCGCCATACTGGTTCTGCCCAGCGGGCGTAATGGCCAGCACAGCCGGGTACTTGCGCGCCAACCACGTCGGCACGGCGTAGGTCGGCGTGCCAATGATGACGCTTATGCCGGCCTTGTGCATGGCATTCAGCACCCGGTCGACGTGCGAGTAATCGAACACGCCCTCCTGCGGCTCCAGCGTGCTCCAGGTTGACTCCGCGATGCGCACCACGTTGATGCCCGTCGCCTTCATCATGGCCACGTCCTTGTCGAGGCGGTCGTAGGGCATGTACTCGTCATAGTACGCCACTCCGTACAGCAGCTTGGGCAGCTTAGGCGCTTGCGCCGCCGCTGGCCTAGCAAGGCTAGCCAGTGCTAGCAGCAGGGGTAGGGCTGCCTTGGGGCACCTGGCCATACCAAGGCGCAGCCAACTCCAAGAGCTACGTGCAAGTGCGCTAACTAACATGGTGCAGAGGTAAGCTGAACGGTCTGTAAAAACGAACGGCCGCTTAAGGTAGCGGCCGTTCGAAGAGGTGGAGGATGTTAGTACCCCGGGTTCTGGGTCAGATTGGGATTGACGTTTATTTCGGCCTGCGGAATGGGGAGCAGGTTGTTGAAGTCCTGAGCGTTCTTGCCCTGAGCTTTCATCGTGGCTACCAGCGTACCGGTACGCTTGAGGTCATACCAGCGGTCATCTTCGAAAGCGAACTCTAAGCGACGCTCCTGAATGACGGCGGCCTTAAAGTTGGGGGTAGCCGTGGTGTAGTCCACCGTCGGCGCAGGCGTGTTGATGGGCAACCCATAGGCCCGGCGGCGCACCTTGTTGATGGCCTCCACACCTTCGGCGGTTGGACCAGCGGCCTCAGCCAAAATTAGGTACATTTCCGAGAGGCGGAGCACCGGAATGTTGAGAGGCGAATCCCAGTTGCTTACGCCCACCGTGCCCACAAAGAACTTGCGAACATTGTAGCCGTTAGGGTCGCCCACTAGCGTTGTGGGCTGCACCTGACCGTCGGGGTACTTGTCGCCCGGCACGAACAAGGTAACGGCCCGGCGCGTGTCGCCGGCAGCATAGCTGGTCACCAGGTCTTTCTCGGGGATGTTGAAGCCGTAGCCGCCCGACGATACTACATAAGGGCTGCCAAAAAAGCGCGCTCCCCAGAATTCGTTCACCACGGAGCCAGGCCCATCGGTGGAGTAGCCAGTCAGGCCGCTCTTAAACTGCACCTCAAACAACGACTCCTGGCCGTTCTCATTCTCTAGCTTAAAGTTGTCGCCGAAGTTAGCCCACATGGCTTTGCCCGAGCTTGCAATAACGGTGCGAGCCTGCGTAGCGGCATTGGGCAAGTCGCCCTGGGTGAGGTAGACTTTGGCCAACAGGGCCGTAGCCGACCACTTAGTGGCGTGGCCTGCGTCGTCGGGGCTCGTGTACGTGGCTGGCAGCTTGGTAATGGCATCCTGCAAGTCCTTAACGATTTGAGCGTACACCTGCGTAGCCGGCGTGCGCGTCAGGCTAGATGCTTCAGCCGCCGTGGTAGCTGGCGTCAGCACCAGTGGCACATCGCCAAAGCCGCGCACGAGGTAGAAGTAGTATAAGGCCCGCAAAAACTCGGCCTCCCCAAGGCAGCGGTTCTTGAGCGCGGCATCCATTGTGATGTCGGGCACGTGCAGCAGCACTTGGTTGGCCGCCCCGATGCCTAAGTAAGCACGCTGCCAGTGAGAGGTAGTGAGCGGGTTAGTAGAAGGAATAGAGAAGTTGTCGAGCTGCTGAAACTCAATGCCGTCGGCGGCGCCACCGCCGCCCAGAAACGAGTTGTCCGACATCACGTCGCCGATAGCCCAAAGCGAGTAGTTAAACATCCCGTTTTGGTTGAGCTGCGAGTAGGCTGCTGTAGTTGCCTGTAGTGCGTCGGTCTGGGTCTGGTAAAAATTCTCGGTCGTAACGGTATCCGTCGGCTTTAAGTCGAGGTAGTCTTTGCTACATCCTCCTAGCAGGCTCATGGCGAGCACGGCGAGGCTTATGCGTTTAGTAGTCATCATGATTGTTAAAATTCAGAAAATAAGGAGGAAGGATAAGCCAGAAGCAAGACTTTAAATTCCCGCTTCCGGCTATCAATTTAGAAGCCTACATTCAGACCAGCCGTCAGCACGCGTGCCTGCGGGTAGATGCCGCGGTCGATGCCAAAGCTACCCCCTTGGTTGCCCAGTTCGGGGTCAAAGCCTTTGTAGTGGGTGAAGGTCAGCAGATTCTGGGCGGTGGCATACACCCGCACCCGCTGCACGAATGCGAAGTGGCTAAAAGCAGCCTTAGGCACGGTGTAGCCCAGCGTGAGCAACTTGAGGCGCAGGTAAGAGCCGTCTTCCACATAGTGGCTCGAAATGCGCAGGTTCTGGTTGGGGTCGCCGGCTACGGCGCGGGGCACGAAGTTGCTGGTGCCCTGAGCGGTCCAACGGTCGAGGGCGAGGGTACTGGCGTTCGAGGCGCCGTACAGGCCACCTTCCGTGTAGTAGCGGTTCAGGTTATACACATCGTTGCCTTGCGAACCCTGCAAGAAGAAGGTCAAATCAAAGCCCTTGAAAGTAAGGGTGTTGTTCAAGCCGTAGGTAAACTTGGGGTTCGGGTTGCCGATGTAGGCCTGGTCGGAAGCGTTGATAACACCATCGCCATTTAGGTCTCTAAACCGGATATCGCCAGGCGCGGTGCTCTTCGCTGGGTCGGTGCCTGCCACCTGGGTAGGCGCGTTCTTCACTTCGTCGGGCGTTTGGAAGATGCCATCGGCTACGTAGCCATAGAACGAGCCGAAGGGTACACCCTCAGCGTAGCGCACTAGGCTGCCGCCGCCGCGGGTGCTCTGCCCGTAGTAGGGCGTGCCGGCGCCTAGCGACTCCAGCTTATTGCGGTACAAGGAGAAGTTGAGCGTAGTCGTCCACGTGAGGCCATTATTGCTGCTCACAAAGTTGGCCGTAGTAATGGCCAAGTCCAGGCCGCGGTTAATCGACGAAGCCGCATTGGTATTGATGTTCTCGATAGTGCCCGAAAGGGAACTCACCGGTACCGAAGCAATCAGGTTTGGCGACTTGCGGGTATACAGGTCCAACGAGGCCGTAACCCGGTTGTCAAACACACCCAAGTCGATGCCCAGGTTATACTGCACGTTGTTCTCCCACTTCAGGTTGGCGTTGGCGAGGCGGGTAGGGAAGGCGCCAGTGCTTACGTTTTGGGCGCCGGTGCCGAAGATGTAGGCTGAGCCAGGTACGCCGTTGGTGTTGAAGTTGGTAGAGTTGATGGTAGACAGGTAAGCGAAGTTACCGGCGTTGAGCGGGTTACCTACTTTGCCGTAGCCTGCCCGCAGCTTCAAGTTGCTGATAGTAGAGTTGCCCTTCAGGAACTCTTCCTCCGACAGGCGCCATCCGGCCGATACACCGGGGAAGAAGCCAAATTTATTTCCTGGCGCAAACTGCGAAGTGCCGTCGTAGCGGGCAATGGCCGAGAACAGATACTTACCGGCGAACTCGTAGTTTATGCGGCCGAAGTAGCTGGCCAGCCGTGAGGTGCCGTTATCACCATTGTTGCTGGTTTGAGTGTTCACCGGCCCTTGGTTGATAACCTGCAAATCGTTGCGCGAGTAGCCTACCCGAGTGGCACCTACGTAGTTGAAGTCAAATTGCTGAGCCGATTGCCCCAGCAGCACCGTCAGGTTGTGCTTATCAGCGAAAATGTTGCTATAAGTAGCGGTGTTCTCGATGAGGTAGCTTGGGTTATAGTTCGTGTTGCTCGTCAAGCTAGCTTGCGAGGCTGGGTACTTCGACGAGCCCACGATGGACGGGAAGAAGTTGTTGTTCTGATCAAACACTAGGTCGGTGCCCACGTTGGTGCGGAAGCGCAAGCCGTTCAGGGGCTCCAGCTCGGCGAAGAACGTGGCCGTGGCCCGGTTACGAGTATGCTTGAGTTGGGGGCGCAGCGCGGCCGTCACTGGGTTTTCCTCGCCGTAGTTATCGGCCGAGGAGAACTCGTAAAAGCTGCCATCGGGGTTGTAGACGGGAGCTACGGGCGGCGCCTGCACGGCCAGCGCGATGATGCTGCTGAATTCGCTGTTCGGCTGGTTTTCCTGGTGCTCCTCTATGTGCGTAAGAGCCAGAGTATTGCCGATGCGGAAGTTTTTGCTTAGGGCAATGTCGCCGTTAGCCCGCAGTGTAAAGCGCTTGAAGTTTGAGTTGATGATAGTGCCGTCCTGCTGGAAGTAGCCGGCACTCACCGCGTAGCGCGCCTTCTCGCTGCCGCCCGTAGCCGAGAGGCTGTAGTTCTGAATCTTGGCCGGGCGGAAAACCGCATCCAGCCAGTTGGTACCTTCCCCAAGCGAGGCGGGGTTGGCGTACTTTGGGATGGGAACGAGGCCGCCATTGGTACGCGCCTCGTTGTTGAGGGTAGCAAACTGCTGGGCGTTAAGCATCGGAATTTTGCGCCACACATTCTGCTGGCCCGCATACACGTCGAGGTTGACCGTAGACGTGCCGGCTTTGCCGCGCTTGGTAGTGATGATAACCACACCATTGGCAGCGCGCAAGCCGTAAATGGCCGTCGAAGAGGCATCTTTCAGAATATCGATGCTCTCGATGTCATTCGGGCTAATGGTGTTGAGCGTCGTGTCATCGCCAGCGGGCAATGGGTAGCCGTCCACTACATAAAGCGGGCTATTATTGCCCGACGACGTGACACCGCGTACCCGGATGGAGGTACCGCCGTTGCCACCGCCCGGTGCACCCGAGTTCGACACTACTGTTACCCCTGCTGCGCGGCCCTGAATGGCTTGCGCCGCATCGGCCACCGGCTGGGTAGCCACATCACGACCCGACACCGACGCCACAGCGCCCGTTACACTTTGGCGCTCCTGGGTGCCGTAGCCCACTACGACTACTTCGCTCAGGTCCTTGGCACTTTCCTTAAGCGTAACAGCTAGGCTGCTGGTAGCCCCAGAAACAGGGATTTCTTGGGTAAGAAAGCCCACGCTGCTGAAAACCAACGTACCGCCCTCGGGCACGCTCAGCGTAAAGGCTCCGTTAGCATCGGTAGACGTACCAATAGTAGTACCCCGCACCAGCACCGTTACCCCGGGTATGCCTTCGCCGTTGCCCTGGGTCACGCGGCCCGATACGGGCACGTTAGCGGCTTTCGACCGGCTCAGGATGACGCGGTTGTTGCGCACCTCGTATATGATTTTACGCGGCGCCAGCATTTCATCCAGCACCTGCGTCAAGGGCTTGTCGGCCACTCGCAGCGTCACGCGGCGGTTGGCCCCGATGAGCGATGGGCTATATACGAACCGCACATTCAGTTGCTTTTCCAGTTGGTCCAGTACCGATTCAATCGTTTGCGCTTCGACCTTAACAGAGATTTTGCGCTCTAGTACAATTTGCGCCCGAGTTGCACTGACCGTTGCCATACCCGTTAGGGGGTAGGCCAGGCATAGCTGAAGCGCTAAGAGGCTGGCTGGGCGCCGCAAGCCTCGCCGCGGAAGTAAGGGGTGTTTCATTCGCTGGAATCGTTTGTGGTGGGAACTAAAAAAATGAAGTAATATGCCTGCACTGAAGATACTGGGTCGGTGAGCTAGCAGCACTCATACTGTGCTGCTTGGTAAGCGTGGGGGGCTCAGCCGGCCAGATATCTTAGGAGCATGCCAGTGGGGGAAGGTAAGTTACTGCTTGTTGGCTTTGCAGCCAGCACTTTCAAATATAATCTGCGCATTGTTTGCCATTTTATACTTACCATCCAAAGCCTTGCAAAGCGCATCGAGCTGCTCGAACAGCGATTCATCACCAAAGCTTATGGTAATGGTGCAGTCGCTCAGCCGCAGTGGGTCGTATACAATGTTGACTCCGTACGTTTTTTCAAGTGCCGCTAATACCTCCATCACCGGACGGTTTTTAAAAGCCAGGGGCTGGTGTGTTAGAGGCAGCGGCTGGTCTACCAATACCTTGTTAAGGCGTTGTGTAGTAGACGAGTAAATAACTTGCTGATTGGGTAAAAGCAAAACGCCGGCTGCGGCTGGGTGCGTGGGGGTAGCGGCCAGCTCGGCGCCTTCGCGGGCCTGCACCGCCACGCGCCCTTCGCACACGGCCACCTTCGCCTGCGTATTGGCATAGGCCGTTACCAAAAAACTGGTGCCTAGTACAGTTGTCACCAGTTTATCGGTGTACACCAGGAAGGGCCGGGCCGGGTTTTTGGTTACTTTAAAGAAAGCTTTACCAGTTAAGTAGACTTCGCGGCGCACACCCGCCAACCCATCTTTATACTTCAGCGTGCTGCCCGGATACAGCGTCACGTGGGTGCCATCGGCCAGTTGCATGGCTACGGCCGGCCCGTTGGCACTGGCTTGCTGCACGCGTTGGGCAGCTGGCAGCTTGGCAGTAGCTACCGGCACCTGGCCATGTTGAGGGAGCCACCAGGCGGCCCCTACCCCCCCTAGTACCAGCAAGGCCGCAGCTGCCCAACGCAAGGCTGGCGCGCGCCAAAACGAAAGCGGCCGGATAATGACTTCGGGCTCTGGTAGCCCAGTTGGAATTGTGCCGTCGTTGGTAAGCTGCACAATGCGGTGCCACATGGTCGCGCGCACTTCTTCGCGCAGGTCGGGATGCAGCCACAGGTTTTCTTCTTGTCCCAGCTGTTCGCTCCATTTCTCCACCAGCTGCTGCTCGCCAGGCAAGCTATGGCCATCGAGGTAGCGCTGGAGCAGGGCGTCGAATTCGGCTTGGGTTATCATACCAGGTGCAGGGGGCGTCTAATAAGGAAGACGCGCAACTGGCAAGAACCCCTAACCGAGTAGTAATAATTTTTTGTCGAACGCCCTCCGAGTTTTGATGTAAAATGGTTTAACGTACTTTAAAGCAAGTATTTAAGCTGAACGCGATGCTTGTTTACTGAAAAAACAAAAAAGCAACTGCCCCCAAAACAAAGTCCTTCAGGTAGCCGCGGAGCAGCTTCAGCGACTTGGTGAGGTGGTACTCTACAGCTTTGGATGAGAGATTCAGGTGCAGCGAGATTTGTTGCACCGTAAAATGTTCTAATCGGCTCAGCCGAAATATCTCCCGCGACTGCTCGGGCAGGCACAGCATGGCTTTGGCAAAAGCTTCGGACAAGTCGGCAGCAGCCAGGGCTTGCTCGGTTTCCTCACTAGCTTCTTCCTGGTACCAGCGGCAGTAGTCGGCATGCGCTATGCGCACCTGCTGAGCCCGCAAATACCCAATAACCCGCCGGGTAATAGCGGTAGCCAAATAATTCTCAAGGTGCTGAATCGGTTGCTGAGCGCGCTTGTGCCAGAGGGTAGCAAACAAGTCCTGCACCATCTCTTCGGCTGGGCCCCGCGCCTTGAGCTTGCGGTAGGCCAGGGCAAACACCCGGTACCAGTGCCGCTCGTACAGTTCGGCAAAGGCGCTCCGGTTGTCGGCAGCCAATGCTTCAAGCAAGGCCTCATTGGTCCAGGTGGTGTAGGCTCGTAACGATATAGAGCTCACGAAACAATGAAAATGGGTGGGAAAAGAAAGGCAAGTAGGCTATAGTAAATGTACAGATTAGTAGCGTAAAATCAATAAGAGTATAATGCCAAATAACTAGTTGACTATAAGAGGCATAATTAGTGCCAAGTTGACTTTGCCGATGCAAGCTACTTGCTACAGTGGATATTAATAGCTCCTTACGTCGCTTTCCAGGTAATCTAGAGGTAAGCTGAGCAGCGCTTGCGGGCATGCTAGCCTGTAGTGCCTGGCTACGGCAGCCTAGCTGCAGGCACCTAAGCTGCCCAGAATATCACCTTCTCTAAAATTCTAGTGCCTGCCAGGCCCGAAATCATTAAGCGAGTGCTTATTCTAGTGCACAGGCGCTAGCTACAGTGCTGCGTGGGCTGTGGCGATGCAATAGCAACTTATTTTTCATTTTAGCTAGATAATTTATCTACACAATCGTTAATGTTCTCAATGTGCTTTATCTCACACGAAGGAGCTAGCAGTGCCTACTCGACTGGTTTGGATATAGCTCTTGGGTGTTTAAAAGGTCGTGCTTACTTATTAAACATTTATTTTTAAAGCTTTTTATTTTTGTAGTTCTCGTAACTTTTCGTTATCATTGCCACAGCTTTGGAGCAAATAGCATCTGGTTGGTTGCCTTCATGTGTTGTGCGTCTTCAGAAAACACCTTCTGTTCGCCTAAGTAGCGACGTTTTTTTTGAGGGTTTACACAATCGATTGTGTAAACTATGATTTTTAAATCTAATTTTCCCACCCAACCCTCTCTCGTATGAGAAAGTCAGTACCTAAGATGCGGCGGCTTGTACTGCCTGCTGCACTCAGCTGCCTGCCCCTGCAACAGCTGCTGGCCCACAACCTGGCCCCCGCCGTCGAAGCGCACTGGGTAGCTCTGGTAGCGGGCCCCGTAAACGGCCGCATTGTCGACGAAAAAGGCGCCGGCCTGC
>CALMOO010000106.1 GCA_937871705.1 uncultured Hymenobacter sp. | reverse complement strand
TTCCTCGGCGCCCAGCAAAGCAGCCACGGCCAGGTCGCGGCCAGTTTTAAGCTGGCCATCGGCTTGCAGCACCACGCGGCTGCGGAGCTGGTTGCGAATTAAGGTCTGGTGCGCTTCGGCCAGACCTAACTCCCAGGGCAGGCCGGCGTGGCGGATGCTGCTGAGCGGCGAGGCGCCCGTGCCACCGTCGTAGCCCGAGATGAGAATGACGTCGGCGTGCGCCTTGGCCACACCAGCCGCAATGGTCCCTACCCCCGCCTTGCTCACCAGCTTCACGTTGATGCGGGCGGCGCGGTTGGCATTTTTGAGGTCGAAAATCAACTGCGCCAAATCCTCGATGGAGTAGATGTCGTGGTGCGGCGGCGGCGAAATTAGGCCCACGCCGGGGGTAGCGTGGCGCACCTTCGCAATCCACTCATCTACTTTGTGGCCAGGCAACTGGCCGCCTTCGCCGGGCTTGGCGCCCTGGGCCATTTTGATTTGCAGCTCGTCGGCGTTGGTGAGGTAGTGCGCCGTCACGCCGAAGCGCGCCGAGGCAATCTGCTTGATGGCCGAGCGCATCGAGTCGCCGTTTTCCATATGCTCGTAGCGCAGTGGGTCTTCGCCTCCCTCGCCGGTATTGCTCTTGCCGCCGATGCGGTTCATGGCAATGGCCAACGTGCTGTGCGCCTCGTGCGAAATCGAGCCAAACGACATCGCGCCCGTTGCAAAGCGCTTCATGATGCTTTCCACAGCCTCCACTTCTTCCAGCGCAATGCTGGGCCGATGCTTGGCAAAGCCCAGCAAACCGCGGATAGTGAACAGCTGGTTGGGGTGCTCGTTCAGCAGCTGCGCGTACTTTTTATAGGTAGTGTAGTTGCCGGTGCGCGTGGCGTGTTGCAGCAGGTGCACCGTTTCGGGGTTGAACATGTGCGCCTCGCCCTTGCGCCGCCACTGGTACACGCCGCCCGCATCGAGTAGTTCGGGCCCTATTGTGCTTTCCTTTTTGAAGCCGTGGAAGTGCTTGTAGAGCGTTTCCTTAGCGATTTCATCCAAACCCAAGCCGCCGATGCGTGTCACGGCGCCGGTGAAATACTGGTCAACTACCTCCTGGTTAATGCCCAGAATCTCGAATACCTGCGCGCCGTGATACGACTGCAAAGTCGAGATGCCCATCTTCGAGAAAATCTTCAGCAGGCCATCGCACACCGCCTTGATGTAGTTGTAGGCCAGCTTGCTATATGGCAGCTCCGTGCCCAGGTGCCCGGCCGCGTGCCGCGTCTGAATCGTGGCCAGCGCCAAGTACGGGTTGATGGCCGTGGCCCCAAAGGCCAGCAAGCAGGCAAAATGATGCACTTCCCACACGTCGCCGGCCTCAATCACCAGGCCCACCGAGCCCCGCATACCGCGCTTAATCAGGTGGTGGTGCACCGCCGACATGGCCAGCAGCGATGGTATCGGCGCGTGCTCCGAATCCATGGCCCGGTCCGACAAAATCAGCACTTCAAACCCGTCGCTCACCGCGTCTTCGGCGTAGCGACAAAGGCGGTCGAGGCCGCGCTGCAACGCCCCTGGCCGGCCATCGGCCTTGAAGTACGTCTGCAAAGTTTTGGCATGAAACGAGCCCGTGTCGATGCTGCGTAGCTTCTCCAGCTCCAGGTTGTTGAGTATCGGCTGCTTGGCCGCCACGCAGTGGCAATGCAGCTGGTCTTCGTCCAGAATGTTGCCGTTGTTGCCGATAAACGTCGCCAAACTCATCACCAGCCGCTCCCGAATCGGGTCGATGGGTGGGTTGGTTACCTGCGCAAAAAACTGCTTGAAGTAGCTGCTGATGTGCTGCGGCTGGTCCGAGAGCACGGCCAGCGGCACGTCTACCCCCATCGAGCCGATGGGCTCTTTCGCGTCCAAGGCCATTGGGGCCAGGATAACCT
>CALMOO010000105.1 GCA_937871705.1 uncultured Hymenobacter sp. | reverse complement strand
CCAGCTCATGCGCGGGCGAGGAGGGGGGTAGGGCATAGGCGCAGGCAATTTCGGCCGGGGCCAGCGCGTGGTGCAGCTGCAGGTAGGCTGCCTCATCGCCGGGCCGCACCAGCGGGGCGGGCAGCAGCGTGAAGGCGCTGCCGCCCAGCGCCAGGCGCACCCGCGCCCAGCCGGTGCGGCTCAGGAGGTCGTGCCCAGTGGCTAATGCCGGTAGTGCTGCCGCCGAAGCCAGCGAATATTCTTCGAAAGCCACTACTTTTTGGCGGCTTACGTCGAGCGCAGCCAGGCAACAATGGCCGCCCGCTACCAGCACATCGAGCTGGTAGGCCGCAGCATTGGCCGGGTCGAAGGTGTCATCGCGCAGGCTAAGCAAAGCAGGCAGCGTGGCAGTAGAAGCAGAAACAGCAGTCACAAGCAGAGGGTAGCAGACCCCCAACGGCTGCCGCAGTAAAGGTAAGTAGCAGCGCGGAGAGCCGAACTCCGCGCTTCACTTTAGCAACACCTGCGGCACAAATACGTCGTCGACGCTCAGCAAGCCGCGCAGCACGGGGTGCACTTGCGTCGGCGGCAGCGCTAGCAGCTGCCGGGGGGTATGCCAGGCCAGCTCAGTCAGCAACTGATTGGCAGCCGGGTGCTCGGGGTCGTGGCCCAGCTGGGGTAAGGCAGTGGGGTCAGTACCCACCACTTCGAAGAAAATTTCCAGCGCTTGCAGCTCGCCCTGCCGAAACTCGTGCAGGTGCAGTAGCCGGCCGGGCTGCACCTGCAGCCCGGTTTCTTCCATAAACTCGCGTTGCAGCCCTTCGCGTAAGGACTCGCCAAACTGCCAGCCCCCGCCGGGCGGCGACCAGAACGTGGCTCTGTTGGCCAGCAGGCCACGGTGCCCGGCCAGCAGCACGGCGCCCGCGCGCACCAGCAGGCCGCCCACGCGCACCCGTACCTGGCCGGCGTAGGGCCGTAATAAATCGTCGGTATTTGCCATCATATCTTACATCGAATGAGCGGGCCAGGGCTAGCTGAGCCGCTGCGTACGCTTGCGCCCCTAACGTGCGCAGCGGCCCGCCGGTTGGGAAATCCGGCTTTCGACCTCAAAAGCGGGGTTTATCTTTGGGGCTTCGCAGCGCCTGGCCGCCCACGCCCTACCCCGGCGCCTACTGCGCACCCTCAGCCAGGCCTGCTGCCCTGGCTACCGAGTGCCTGGCAGCCGAATGGCCACTAAACCGACTGATTACCTGAGCAATATGACAAATTTTGGCCCTGAGCCGCCCGCCGAACTCGAAAGCCGCATTCGGCGCAAGCTGGAGCGCCAGCACTTTATGCATCTGATTGGGGCCGACCTCACCCGCATCGAGCCCGGCCGCATCGAGGCCACGCTGGCCCTGGGCGAGCAGCACCAGCAGCAGCGCGGCTTTGCTCACGGTGGCTTGGTGGCCACGATGGCCGACTTAGCCGCGGGCTTTGCCGCCATCACGCTCGTGCCGGAGGGGGTAGGGGTAGTAACCGCCGACCTGCGGGTGAGCTACTTGCATCCCGGCGTCGGCACGCAGCTCAAGGCTATTGGCTGGGTGCTGAAGGCCGGTCGGCGGCTACATTTCTGCGAGGCTGAGGTGTGGTGCGACGAAGTGCTTATTGCCAAAGCCTCGGCTACCATGGCCGTGCAAACCGCTTGAGCCGCAGCATCTCAGGTGCTAGCGGTAGAGGCCCGCACCACGAGCTTGGCTGGCAGTTCTAGGCTTTGACTGGCCAGCAGAGGCTTTTTCTGAATAATGGCCTCGAAGAGAATGCGCGCCGCCTCGCGGCCTATCTCGTACGCGGGCTGGGTGACGGTGCTGAGTGGCGGCGCCAGCAGCGAGGCAATTTCTAGGTTAGAGAAGCCGATAACCTTGACATCATGCGGAATAACGATGCCCAGCTCCTGGCATGCCTGGTAAGAACTGAGCGCCAGCCGCCCGGTCGAGGCAAAAAGGCCGTCGACATCGGGGTAGCGCACCAGCAATTCCTTGATGCGGGCCACGCTCTCGTCGTTTGTGCGGCCTCCTTCCAGCACGAGGTCGGGGTCGAGGGGTAGGCCGTGGGCGTGCAGGGCGGCGGCATAGCCCTGCTGGCGCTGGCTGCCAATGGCCAAGTTGCCCGACATCAGCAGGTAGGCAATGCGCTTGCAGCCAGCGTCCAGCAGGTGCTCGGTGGCCTGGTAGGCAGCCTCAAAATCGTTGGTCGTGACGGTGGCCGTGCCCAGCGCTTCACTTACGCGGTCAAAAAACACCACCGGTAGGTCGCGGCTGCACAACTGCTCTAGGTGGGCGGGGCCCTGCGTTTCGCCGGCCAGCGAGATAAGCACGCCATCGACGCGCCCCCTGGTGAGCTGGTCGGTCACGGCCGCCTCGAGGTCGTAGCTGTCGTGGGT
>CALMOO010000104.1:6408-12373 GCA_937871705.1 uncultured Hymenobacter sp. | reverse complement strand
TCCATAAACAAGATGCAGTTGTGCTCTTTGGCCCAGGCGCGCGTTTCTTCAATAGTGGCGGCCGAGTTCATGAGGCGATACTTGCCATCGCCGCCCGCCGCACCTTGCGCCGTAATAGTGACGCTGTGCAAGGCTGGCTGAATAGGCAGGCCCGGCTCGGCAGCCTGCCATTCCTTGAGTACACCATCGAACTTGCGAAACATCTGGTCTTTCGGTTCGCGCCCCAGAATACCCATACCCTTTGAGCGAATATTGCCATAGAAGGCCACAATGCGGTGCCCCGGCAAGATGGAGCCCGGCAGCTGGCCCGTCTTGCGGGCAATGCTATCGGCCTTGAGCGAATCGCGCTGCAGCGCCAGGCGCTTGAGCTTGATGGTGTCGACAGGAGCTGTCTTGACTGCGCCGAGTGAGTCGGCGACTTGGCCAGTAGCGGTTTCGCCGCCGGTCCGATTTTGGCAGGCTGCCAGCGTAGCTAGCAAGCCCAAAGCAGCCAGGGCAGCGCCGGGCTTAAAGGAAAAAAACACCGCGAAAGAACAAGTTGGAAAATGAAGAATGCGCAAAGATAAGGCCCGCCTCAGTTGACTCCGCATGGGCTTACGCGCTAGAAGTCAGCCAGCACTCACACGTGCTAAGCACGGGCAGGAGCTAGCCGCGCGAAGGGGGGTAGGGGCACCTGGCTAGGGCGTACCCGAACCTGCTTGGCCCAGCTGCTGGTACGCCAGGCCTACTAACTGGCCCAGCTGCGCCGCATCGAGTCCCGCCGTGCGGGTGTAAAACCCCAACAGAACCCCAATGGAATTATCGAAGTACTGATTCAGCAGTTTTTGCAGCAGGAACTGCCGATAAGCGTCTTGCGGCACTAGCGCGAAGTAGCGGTGCGTGCGTCCAAAAGCCTCGTGCCCCACAAAGCCCTTCTGGGCCAGCAGCCGCACAATGGTCGAAACGGTAGTGTAGGCCAGGGCCGGTGCGGCGGACAGCGCAGCCTGCACGTCCTTCACAAAGCAGGGACCGAGCTGCCAAAGCACCAACATTACTTGCTCCTCGGCCCGGGTCAGTTCAGGAAAAGTAGGGGGGTAGGGAGAACTATTCATTGAAGTAGCAAAAGTCGCGTTTTGGAATAACTTGCACCTTGCTAACTGACAAGCAGCTGGGTTAGCAAGGCTTAAAAGTTAGGTAAAAATATTACTATAATTTTAGTTATATAACTAGGATTATAGTTAATTATGTAGAAAGTGTTCAAAAAACGGTTTGCTACGGGGCTGCGTGCCTTGGCGGCGCTAGTGCGCACGCCTACTTTGCTAACGGAAGTGCTCGCGGCCGACGCGCCTGCTTGGCGGGCCCGGGCACTAGTGGCAGGCCGGGTCTGGGGGCGGCCGGCCTGCCACTAGTGCCACTGGCGCATTTTGTGCCGCCGGGCGCGCCAGTGGCAGCGCGCACGGTGGCGCCGTTTGCCTTCGGCGATGGGGGCTCCTTAGTTACTGATTTGCTGCTGCTGCGGGCCCTGGCTCGGCAGCGAACCGGCTGCCGCTACTTCGAAATCGGCACCTGGCGCGGCGAAAGCGCTGCCAACGTGGCGGCTGAGGCTGCTACCGTGCATACCCTCAACCTAAGCGCCGCCGAAATGCGCGCCCTCGGCCTGCCTGAGCGCTACATTGAGCTACACGGATTTTTTTCGCGCCCGCTGCCTAATGTTACGCACCTGCATGGCCACTCGGCCACGTTCGACCTAGCAGGCCTGGGCGGGCCGTTCGACCTCATTTTTATCGACGGTGACCACCACTATGAATCCGTGCGCCGCGACACGGCGCGGGTGTTTGAGCACCTCGTAAGCGCCAATACGGTAGTGGTGTGGCACGATGCCAGCCGCCAGCCCGGCCAGCCTCGCTGGGAGGTACTAGCAGGCTTGCTCGCCGGCCTGCCCACCGGCTTACCTGGCCAGCTAGTGCAGGTTGGAAATACGCTGTGCGCGCTGTACTCGCCCCAGCCCCTGCCCGTGCAACCCCCCGACCCACTAGCCAACCCTGGGCAGTTTGAGGTAGAAGTGAAATTTTAGCGCGGGCTCGCAGAGGCCATGCTACTTCAACTGCCGCTTGTAAAGTTGAACCGTATTCTCCAACCCCAGGTACAGCGCATCGGCTACCAGCGCGTGGCCGATACTGACTTCTTGCAAGCCGGGTAGCTCCTGCGCTAGGTAAGCTAGGTTTTCCAGGTCCAAATCGTGGCCGGCATTGAGGCCAAGCCCGGCCGCAACGGCTACTTGGGCCGTTTCGCGGTAGGGCGCTACGGCCGCGGCGCGGTCGGTGGGGTAGTGGCGCGCATATGCCTCGGTGTAAAGCTCGATGCGGTCGGTGCCGGTTTGGGCGGCGGCGGCCACCAGCGCCGGGTCGGGGTCCAGGAAAATGCTAACGCGGGCGCCGTAGCTTTTCAGCTCGGCCACCACGTCGCGCAGGTAGGACTGGTGCTTCACCACATCCCAGCCGGCGTTGGATGTGATGGCGTCGGGGGCGTCGGGCACCAGTGTCACCTGTTCGGGGCGCACCTCGCGCACGAGCGCCAAAAAATCGGGGGTAGGGTTGCCTTCCACGTTCAGCTCGGTCGTGACAATGGCCTTGAGGTGGCGCACGTCCTGGTAGCGAATGTGGCGCTCGTCGGGGCGCGGGTGCACCGTGATGCCTTCGCCTCCAAAGCGCTCGATGTCGCGCGCCGCCTGCAGCAAGTCGGGGCGGGCGTGCAGGCCACGGGCATTGCGCAAGGTGGCAATTTTGTTGATGTTAACGCTGAGTTTAACCACGGAGTAAATAAGTTGTGAAGGTTGAATAGGCTAGGCCAGGGTAGGGGGGTAGGGACTACCTGCCGGCAGGCTGGGCAGTGCAAGGTACATTTGCCAGCCAGCCAGAAACGGCGTATGCCATTTCTATAACCAACCAGCCCATGACCAGTTCGCTTCGTCCGTCCGTTCGCCTGGGGCCTTTGCTGTGGTTTGGCGGATTAGCTGCGCTGCTTATTGGCGTGGAGTACACCATAGTGCACCGGCCCGATTTTGGCCAGCATCCGGCCCTACCCCCCGCCGTAGCCTTCGACCTGCTCGTGACACTGCCGGCGCTGTTTTATGTGTGCGTAGTGCGGCGCTACCAATTGCCCGTCAGCACGATAGTGACGGCTGTTGCTGCTGGCCTGGCCCTGAGCCACTGGCTGCTGCCCGCGGCCGGACTGCCGCTGCTGACCTGGGCCGGCCGGCTGGCGGCGGTGTGCGAAGTGCTCACGGTGGGCTACCTAGTGGTGCGGCTGCGGCGCATACGGCACGCTTACCTGGCCGCTCAGCTACAATCCGTCGATTTTATCGAAAACCTGCACACCGCTGGCCAGCCTGTGCTGGGCCGGCTCACCGAAGCCGTGATGACCGAAGTAGCGGTGCTGCGCTATGCCCTGCTCGGCAGCTGGGCGGCGCCCGAAGTGGGTCACGGCGAAGTGGCCTTCAGCATGTATCAAAAATCGGGTTTCGTAGCCTTGCTCGCTGCCCTCGGAGGGCTGACCCTGGTAGAACTGGCCGCCGCTCACTTGGTGGTAGGGCACTGGCACCCGCGGGCAGCCTGGCTCCTCACTGGGGTAAGCGGCTACTCGGTGCTGTGGCTACTGGCGCACGGGCAAGCCGTGCGTTGCCGGCCGGTGCTGCTATCGGCTACTACGCTGGTAGTGCGGGTAGGCCTAGTGTGGCGGGTTTCAATAGACAGGGAGCAGATTAGTCAGCTGAAAAAAATTGTTGATTCGCCGGCGCCAGCGCCTGGCCTGCTCAACACCCTAGCCGCCCCGCAGCGCGTGCGCGGCCCCTATGGGCTGCACCGCACGGTTCGCCGCCTGGCTATCTACGTAGACGAGCCTGCTGCGCTGCTACGGCAGCTGGCAGAACAATTTGCCATAAACTGTTGCCAGCTACCAGAAACATCGGGTTAAATAGCTGATTCGGCGGTTCGCCGCCCTTACTTTTCATTCCTTCCCCCACACCTCAAAATGCCTTTAAAAGAAACCATCGACGCCAGCATCAAGCAAGCCATGCTGGCCAAAGACAAAGTGCGCCTCACAGCGCTACGCTCCATCAAATCGCAGATTTTGCTGGCCGAAACGGCCGAAGGCGCTAGCGCTACCGGCCTCACCGCCGACCAGGAAATCAAGCTCCTCAACAAAGCCGCCAAGCAGCGCCGCGACTCGGCCGCTACCTATAAAGAGCAATTCCGCTCCGACCTTGAAGAAACCGAGCTGGCCGAGCTGGCTATTATCGAGGAGTTTCTGCCCAAGCAGCTCTCCGATGGCGACCTCGTGGAGCGCCTCGTGGGCATTATCCAGCGTGTGGGCGCCCGCGGCCCCTCCGACCTGGGCAAGGTGATGGGGGTAGCCGCCCGCGAGCTAAGCGGCCTGGCCGACGGCAAGCGCATCTCCGACGCCGTGAGCATGCTGCTGAACAACACCGACTTTTAGTAGTAGAAACCAGTTGTCATGCTAAGCTCGCGAAGCTTCTTATTTGGCTTGAATAACTCGTTTCAGCCTGGTAAGATGCTTCGCGAGCTCAGCATATCAGCAAATTAGTGTCACTCTTAATAAAATGACTGCGCTCGACCTCCTGCTCTTGCTGCCGCTGGCCGTAGGCACCGTCAAAGGCTTCCGGCGCGGGCTGGTGCTGGAAGTGGTGTCGCTGCTGGCGTTTGTGCTGGGCGTGGTGGGTGGGTTGAGCTTGCTGAGCGCGGCCATTCCGGTGGTGCGCTCCTATTTGGGTGAGCTGTTTGGGCTGCTGCCGCTGGTGGCTTTTTTACTGGTGTTGGTGGGCATTATGTGGGGCGTGCACCTGCTGGGCGGGCTGGTGAAAACCGCTGTGCACCTTACCCCCCTGGGCGTGCTCGACAACCTGCTCGGCGGCGTGGCGGGCGGCCTCAAGTGGCTGCTCGGCCTGAGCTTGCTGCTGCACGGCACCGCGCTGGCAGGCCTGCCGCTGCTGGCGCCCAAGCTTACAGCGGGCTCGGTGGTGCTACCCTGGGTGCGGCAGGCCACGCCGCTGGCTTTGCAGCTCACGAGCCACGTGCTGCCCTTCGCCCATAACTTGCTCGCCAAGCTGAAGAGGGCGATGTGAGTTCATTTAACAATTACCAGTTATCATTCACCAGGCATTTGCTACCTAGCGAACCCAGGTGCAATTAGACAAGGAAAAGTGATGCCAATTGATAACTGGTAATTGTTAAATGAAACTTCTATTGCTTGATAACTTCGATTCTTTTACTCATATGCTGGCCGACTACCTGCGCCAGCTAGGAGCCGAGGTGCTGGTGCGGCGCAACGACGTGCCCTTGGCCGAGCTGCAAGCGCTTGACTTTGTGGGGGTAGTGCTGTCGCCGGGGCCCGGCACCCCAGCGGCTGCCGGCAATCTGCTGGCCGTTATCGAAGCCTATTACCAGCAAAAGCCCATCCTGGGAGTATGCCTGGGGATGCAGGCGCTGGGCGAATTTTTTGGGGGCCGCCTGCGCCGGGCGGCGCGGCCCATGCACGGCAAGGTTTCGACTATTGACTTGGTAGGCAATGACCCGTGGTTGGCCGGCCTACCCCCCCAGCAGCCCGTAACGCGCTACCACTCGCTGGCCTTGGAAACCAGCTCGTTGCCAACGTGCCTACGCCCGCTGGCCGCCACCGCCGACGCTGACCGCGAACTCATGGCGCTCCGGCACGCCACGCTGCCGCTTTACGGCGTGCAATTCCATCCCGAAGCCTTGCTGACTACGTATGGCCTAGAATGGCTTCAGAATTGGATGCGCTGTTGTAACATTGCGTAGGTCGGCTCAGGGCCACGGCTTCTGGCTGCCTCCGTTCGGCCCTACCCGCCCCACCCAAATCTTAATTCATAATCTTTAACTCAGTTAATAGCAAAGTGGAACTGGGCCGCCAGCACCAGGTAAATGATGACGAGCGCGAAGCCGAAGGTCAC